>JAKAIC010000012.1 GCA_021814565.1 Actinomycetes bacterium
GGCGAGTGCGGCGCGCAGCGTCTTGCGGCGCTGCGCAAACGCTGCGTCGATGACTGCGAATACCGCCTTGCGCGTGACATCCAGGCGTGGTGGCTGCGTCCGCGTGAAGGAGACCAGCCCCGAGTCAACGTTGGGCGCCGGCCAGAACACGTTGCGGCCGATATGGCCGGCTTGGCGCACATCGCCGTACCAGCGCGCCTTCGCCGACGGCACACCGTAGGTGCGGGAACCTGGCTCCGCGGCCAGGCGCTGGGCGACCTCCAACTGCACCATCACCAGCGCACGCGTGATGGAGGGGAAGGCCTCCAGGAAGTGGAGCAGCACCGGCACCGAGACGTTGTAGGGCAGATTGGCGACCAGGGCCGTGGGCTGCAACGGCAAGGCCTGTGCCTGCATGGCGTCGGCCTGCACGACGTGCAGCTGCGCGGCCCGTTCCGGCAAGTGCTTGCGCACGGTCTGCGGCAGGCGAGCCGCCAACGCCGGATCGATCTCCACCACGACCACGTCCTGAGCGGATTGCAGCAGGGCCAGGGTGAGCGAGCCCAGGCCGGGGCCGATCTCCACCACGACGTCATGGGCGTCAATACCGGCGGTTTTCACGATGCGACGCACGGTGTTGGCATCGATGACGAAGTTCTGGCCCCACTGCTTGGTGGGGTGCAGACCCAGCTCGGTTGCCAGCGCGCGGATCTCAGCGGCGCCAAGCAGCGCGTCAGCCATGCCTCTGCACCGCACTTCTGCCACTTGAACGCGCGTTCAGGCGGCAGTTACCGCCTGAACGCGCGTTCAAGTGGCAGAACCTCGAGGGCGGGAGCGGGGTCACGCGAAGCTGCCGAAGATGCGTTCAGTATTGGCACTCACGGCGGCGCACAGGGCATCGAGATCGACACCCCGCACTTCGGCCATGGCGCGCATGGTGTGCGGGATGAGGTACGAGGCGTTGGGCTGGCCACGGTGCGGCGTGGGTGCGAGGAACGGCGCATCGGTCTCGACGAGCAGCAGCTCCTGCGGCAGCAGTGAGACAGCGGCGCGCAGATTGGCGGCATTCTTGAAGGTCAGGGTGCCGGCGAAGGAGCAGTACCAGCCGTGCTGCGCGGCGATGCGCGCCAATGACTCATCTCCACTGAAGCAGTGGAACACCACCTGCGTGACGCCCTCGTCAAGCAACACGCGCACTATGTCGTCGTGAGCGTCGCGGTCGTGGACGACCACCGCCTTGCCCAGCGCACGGGCCACGGCGATGTGCCGGCGGAAGGAGTACTCCTGCCATTGCTGGTCCACCGCATCGGGTGTGCGGAAGAAGTCGAGACCGGTCTCCCCCAGGCCGCGGACTCGCGGGTCGTGAGCCAATTGCTCGATACGGTCGAGGGCCTCGTCCAGCGCGCCAGCGCCTTCCTGCTGCACGATGCGAGGTGCCTCATTGGGATGCAATGCGACGCAGGCGAGGATGCGCTCGTACCTGTTGGCCGCGTCTACGCCCCACTCCGAGGAGGGCACGTCGACGCCGATCTGCATGATGCGATCGACCCCGGCCGCGTCAGCGAGCCGTTGCGCCTCCTCGACCTCCAGCCACTCTTCGTTGTAGCCGATGTCCAAGTGACAGTGGGAGTCCGCAACCTTGATGGCGAGTGGCTCAGGCAGCGGCGGCCGTTCGCCCCTGGCCACCGATTTCGAGCGTGGCGCCTCGGTCACTCAGCCTCCTCGAGGCGGGGGAAGAGCACTGCGCCCTTGGTGATGACGGATCCCGCGGGCAGCTGACCCCACGTGCCGGCGTTGCGAACATCCTGGGCATCGAGCGCGCCCAGTACCGCTTCGGCCCCCAGCTGCCGCCACAATTCGGCCATGGCCTTGGGCATCAACGGGTTGTACAGAACCGCAATGCCACGCAGTGCCTCGCAGATGACGTAGAGGATGGTCTCGACGCGCGGCATGCCCGCTTGGTCCTTGGCCACCTTCCATGGTTCCTGCTCGGTGACGTAGAGGTTCACGGCGTCGATGAGTTCCTTGACCGCACCGATGCCACCCGCAAAGTCGAGCTCCGTGACGCGCTCATCGGCGACGGCGGCCACTTCGCTCAGCTTGTTGATGATGACCTGGTCGGCCTCTGTGTAATCGTGACGGGCCTGCAGCACACCACCGCTGTACTTGCCCACCATGGCGGCCGCACGCGAGGCCAGGTTCCCCAGGCCGTTGGCCAGTTCCGCCGTGTAGCGGGCGCTCATGTCCTCCCAGGAGAAGGAACCATCGGCGCCGAACTGGATGGCGCGCAGGAAGTAGTAGCGGAAGGCATCGGAACCGAAGTGGTCGATGATCTGCGCGGGTGCGATGCCGGTGAGCTTGGACTTGCTCATCTTCTCGCCGCCGACGAGCAGCCAGCCGTGCGCAAACACGCACTTGGGCAGGTCGACGCCCGCCGCCATGAGCATGGCCGGCCAAATCACCGCATGGAAGCGCAGGATGTCCTTGCCCACCAGGTGCACATCCGCGGGCCAGGTGGCCGCGAACTTCTCCGCTCCCTCGCTGCCGGCCGGATCGTCGAGACCGACGGCTGTGGCGTAGTTGAGCAGGGCGTCGAACCACACGTAGACCACCTGCGACGGATCCCACGGCACCTCGATGCCCCAGTCAAAGCTGGAGCGCGAGATGGAGAGATCGTTGAGGCCCTGCTTCAGAAACGACATGACCTCGTTGTAGGCGCTCTGCGGCCGCACCGCTTCGGGGTGCTCCTGGTAGTGCTTGATGAGCGCCTCACCGTATGCGGAGAGGCGGAAGAAGTAGTTGGTCTCCTCCACGCTCTCCACGGGCCTGCCGTGGATGGGGCAGCACTTGGCGCCGTCGACCTCGATCAGGTCGCCCTCGAGCTTGAACTCCTCACAGCCCACGCAATAGGGCCCCACGTAATTGCCCTCGTAGATGTGGCCCGCGTCCTTGAGACGCTGCAGGAAGCGCTGCACCCGCTCCATGTGACGGGGCTGCGTGGTGCGAATGAAGTCGTCGTTGCGTGCGTCGATGGTGTCGAGCACAGGCAACCAGGCGCTCTCCACCAGCTTGTCCGCCCACACCTGCGGCTCGACGCCGTTGGCCTCGGCCGTGCGCATCACCTTCTGGCCGTGCTCGTCAGTGCCGGTGAGGAACCACACGGCCTCGCCGCGCTGACGGTGCCAGCGCGTGAGCACGTCGCCCGCCGTCGTCGTGTAAGCATGCCCGATATGGGGGGCGTCGTTCACGTAGTAGATCGGCGTGGTGAGGTAAAAGGCCTTCATAGAGCGCAATTCTAGGTAGGCACCCGCGGCCACCATGCCCACAGCAAACGGGGATCACGCGCGCTTGGCGGCCACCACCGCGTCGTAAACCTGACGTCTGGGCACACCCAGTGCCTTTGCCACCTCGCCCACCGCATCCTTGCGGTCGGTCCCCGCGTCAATGCGCGCCTGCACCTCCGCTACGAACAGTTCCGGTGTCAGTTCGCGGTGGCGGTCTGCCGGCATTCCGGATACGACAATTGTGAGTTCGCCGAGGATCTCACGCTCCGCCCAGCTGCAGGCCTGGTCGAGGGTGCCGCGCACGATTTCCTCATAGGTCTTGGTGAGTTCGCGGCACACGGCACAGCGACGATCAGCTCCGAAGGCCTCGCGCATGGCCTCCAGCGTCTCTCGCGTGCGATGCGGCGCCTCGAAGAAGACCATGGTGCGTGGTTCGCTTGCCAGGCTTTCCAGCGCGCGCGCCCGTTCCCCCGCCTTACGCGGCAGGAAGCCCTCGAAGGTGAAACGATCAACGGGCAGGCCGCTGATGGCAATGGCCATGGTGACCGCTGACGGCCCTGGGAGCAGCTGCACCTGAAGGCCGGCACGCACGGCGGCATCCACCAGTCGGTAGCCGGGGTCGCTCACCGAAGGCATGCCGGCATCCGTGACCAGCAGCAGGTTGGCGCCCTCCCGCAATTGCTGCACCAGCCAGGGCGTGCGCTCAAGTTCGTTCTGGTCGAAATACGACACCACCTGTGCCGAGCTGGAGATGCCCAGCAATGACAGCAGTTTGCGCAAGCGTCGCGTGTCCTCAGCGGCGATGAGGTCGGCCGCCTGCAAGGCGGCGATCAACCGTTGCGAGGCGTCCCCCACATTGCCTATGGGCGTCGCTGCAAGCGTGAGGATTCCGGGCACATCCGCATTCTCCCCGTTATGCCCCGCCTACGCTTGCGCCATGCAGGTGGCTGGGGTCGCGGGAGCACTTCGGGAGCGCTTCGCCGTTGTCAGCAGCTGGTGGGTGACGGGTGCCCTGGCAGTGCTGGCGGCGCTACTGCGCCTGCCCGCGCTCAGCCGGCCGCGCGAGTTCTCCTTTGACGAGACCTATTACGCGAAGGACGCCTTCAGCCTGCTTCGCTTCGGATACGAGCGCGCCTTCGTGGACGGCGCCAACGCACTGCTGCTGGCCGGCCGCACCGACGTCTTCGAGAATCGGCCCGAGTTCGTGGTGCATCCGCCGCTGGGCAAATGGGCCATCGCCATCGGTGAAGCCCTGTTCGGAATGAATCCCCTCGGCTGGCGCATGGTCCCGGCCCTGCTCGGCATCTGGGCGGTGGTGCTGGTCCACCGCATCATGCTGCGCCTCAGCGGCAGCCTCATGACGGCCGCACTCGCCGGCTTGTTCATGGCCATCGACGGACTGGCCATCGTCTTGAGCCGCACCGCGCTGCTCGATCAGATGCTCATGTTCTTCGTCGTAGCCACCTTCTGGGCGCTCCTCCGCGACCGTGACCAATACGCGCACACCCTGACGCTGCGCGAATACGACGTCCCCACAGCACCGTGGCGCCTACTGCGCCCCTGGCGGCTGCTGGCGATCGCACTCATCGCCGCTGCGGTGGCGTCCAAGTGGTCGGGCTTGTGGTTCGCGTTGACCTTCGCCGTTGTGGCACTGCTGTGGGACCTGCAACTACGTCGGGATCACGGCCTGCCCACGGGCCAGGGGTGGCTGGGTGATCTGGCCTGGGTGCTGACAGCGGCCGTGCTCGGTGCCGGCGGCTACTTGCTGAGTTGGGTCGGCTGGTTCCGCTCCACCGCCGCCTGGGATCGCACCTGGTCAGCAGGGCCGCAGTGGCTGCCCCAGGCCCTGCGCGCGCTACTGCACTACCACCAGGAGGCCCTGCAGTTCCATACCAACCTCACGACTGACCACCCCTACAAGGCGGCGCCCTACTGGTGGCCGCTGATGCTGCGCCCCACCTCGTTCTCCTACGACACTGCCAAGGTCGGACAGCAGGGTTGCCGCGTGTCGTCCTGCTCGGCGGAGGTGCTGGCACTGGGCAATGTGGTGCTGTGGTGGTTGGCATCGCTGACGATGTTGGCCCTGCTCGGGTTCGCGGTCGCACGCCTGCTCCGCATCGACAGCAGTGCCGGCTCGCGCATCCGTTGGGACATCGCCTGGCCCCTGCTCGCCGCCGTGGGTGCGGGTTGGCTGCCCTGGATCTACTGGCACAACCGGACCACCTTCAGCTTCTACTCAATCGCCTTCGCTCCCTTCATGTTCATGCTGGCCGCCTACGGACTCAACTGGTTCTCGGGCCGCCGGGTGGTGGTGTCGGTGGAAGCCGCCGATGCCCCGGCTACCCCGGTGTCGCAGTTGTCGCGCCACGCTGTCTCCCCGGCTCGCGTCAGCATCGCAGTCGTCCTGGTTCTCGCGATGGTCGCCTTCAGCGCCTTCTTCTACCCGGTGTGGACGGGCCAGCAGTTGAGCTATGACGGCTGGCTTTCGCGCATGTGGCTCAGCTCCTGGATCTGAAGCGGTTCCAGGCGCCTCACCCGGAACTCGGATCTGCGTCAGCAATATCGAGTCAAGGCCGAATGACGATGGGGGCGGCTGAGGCTGAGCCCCCAGCCACCCCCATCGGTGGTGGTCGACGCGAACGCCGTTGGTGTTACTTGATGAGCTTCGCGGCGCGCAGGAAGTCCTTGGCGACGGTGTCGGCATCCTCACCGAGCACGTCGACGCGGGCGTTCATGACAGCCATCGTCGCGTTGTTGATCTTGCCGGCAATCGGCGCAAGGAGCTTGACCAGCTTGGGGTACTTCTTGGCATAGCTCGCGTTCATCGTGATGGCAGCGTTGTAGGGCGGGAAGTAGTTCGCATCGTCCTGCAGCACCTTGAGCTTGAGAGCGCCGATGCGGCCGTCAGTGGCGAAGACCTCACCGAAGGTGCACTGGTCCTGCGCAGTTGCCTGGTAGATGGCACCGGTGTCGAGCACCTTGAGGTTCGAGGGCTTCAGGTTGTACTTCGCCGCAACGCCGGCCCAGCCATCAGGACGGCTCTGGAACTCCGACTCCACGCACCAGACCTGATCGGACGCGGGAACCTTGGTGGCAGCCTCGGACATGGTGGTGACGCCGTACTGCTTGGCCTTGGCCTGCGTCATGGCGAACGCGTAGGTGTCATTGAATGAGGTCATGGGCAGCCATGCGACCTTGTGGCTCTTGAGGTCGCCGGCCTTCACCTTCGCGTACAGCTGCGACGGCGGCAGCAGCGATGTCTGCTTCAGGTAGTTGAACCACGCCGTACCGGTGTACTCCCAGTACAGGTTGATGGCACCCTTGAGCATCGCGTCACGAGTGGTGACGGAGCCCTTGATGTTCGTCTTGTCAACGACGCTTCCGCCTTTGGCAAGGACCAACTGCTTCACGATCTTCGACAGCAGAATGCTCTCGGTGAAGTCCTTGGAGCCGACGATGACCTTCACTCCCTTGAGCGGGCCACCCTTCGACGCTGCTGGTGTGGCGCTGGCTGTCGCGGTCGATCCCGCTACCAGGCCGAACGCGATAAGGCCAGCGACAGCCGCAACTTTCACGCGGTTCAACTGCATATTGCTTCCCTTCATTGTCAGATCCCCCGAGGGCGGAGGACATGTTCTGCAACGCGTGCAAGCCAATCAAGCGTGAAGGCGAGGAGTGCGGTGAGCATTCCCCCCGTCACCAGAACGGTTTGCCGGCCCAGTTTGAGACCCGGCACGATGATCGTGCCGAGGCCACCACCGTTGACGAAGACGCCAAGCGTGGCGACGCCAACAGTGAGGATCAGAGTGGTGCGGATACCCGCGAGAATGACGGGCACTGCCAACGGGATCTCCACCCGGAACAGTGCCTGTCGTGCCGTCATGCCCATACCGCGCGCGGATTCCACGACGAAGGGATCGATCTGCTGCAGCCCGACGATGGTGTTGCGCAGGATCGGCAGAAGCCCGTAAGCGGTGAAGGCGGCTACGGCAATGGGCACGCCGAATCCGAACTTGATGCCCATCAGGATGACGAGACCAACGGCAGGAAAGGCCTGACCGATGTTGGCGATACCGAGGATGAAGGGCGTCGCGAATTTGAGCCGTGGGCGAGTCAGGAGGATTCCCGCCGGCACGGCCAGGCAGAGAATGATGGCCGCGGAGATGAAGGACAGCCTGATGTGTGCGGTGATGGCCGTCGTGATGTAATCGCGGTTGAGTGTGACGAGTTCGATCTTGTCCAGCTGATGCGAGGTGACCCACACGTACAAGGCAGCGCCCGCAACCGCGATCAGCAAGGGTTGCAGTCCGAGCTCGCGAACCTTGCCCTGCTTGCGCGGGCCGGCCTCGGCGCTTCGTGCCGAACGCATGGTCATGACACTCATGCGACGGCACCCGAGTCACTGCGCAGGTGCGAGATCGCGGTCTGCACATCCGAGAAACGGATGTGGCGAAGGTTGCCACTATCGGACTTGATGTTGACGAACTCCTCGCCGGCGATGAAGACATCCATGGCTTCGCGCAGTGTCTGCGAGGAGTCGAGGGTGATGGCACCCGGGGCTTCACCGGGCTGGCCTTCGAGCCGGTCGACCGGGATGAGAGACAGCATGCGTACACGTGCAGCCTGGCCCACGAACTTGCGCACGTGTTCGGTGGCCGGGTTGGAGAGGATCTCCACCGGCGTCCCGTACTGGTCAACATGTGAACGGTCGGAGAGGACGGCGATGCGGTCCCCGAGAAGCAGCGCCTCCTCGAAGTCGTGGGTCACGAAGACCACGGTCTTGCCAAGCTCCTGCTGGATGGCACGGAACTCCTTCTGCAGGCGCAGCCGGGTTATCGGGTCGGAGGCACCGAAAGGCTCATCCATGAGCAGCACCCCGGGATCGCCGGCCAGCGCACGGGCCACGCCGACGCGCTGCTGCTGGCCACCGGAGAGTTGCTTGGGATAGCGCTTGGCGAACTTGGCCGGATCGAGGCTCACCAGTTCTAGCAGTTCACCCACGCGGGTGCGGATGCGCTGACGGTCCCAGCCCAGCAGCCGCGGCACGGTGGCGATGTTCTCCTCGATGGTCATGTGCGGGAAGAGGCCGATCTGCTGGATCACATAGCCGATGTGTCGGCGCAGCTCGTCACCCGGAGTGGCCGTCACATCGTTGCCACCGAGGAAGATGCGCCCCGACGTCGGTTCGATGATGCGGTTGATGAGGCGCATGGTGGTCGTCTTGCCGCATCCCGAGGGCCCCACGAACACAACCAGGTCGCCAGCCGGGATGGTCAGCGAGAAGTCTTCGACCGCAGGCACCGTGGTGTTGGGGTAGATCTTCGACAGATGCTCGAGTCGGATCTCCACGCCTGCTGATGATTCAAACACGAACGCCCCTAGAGGTAGTGAGTCGACGGAGGATGACGAACAGCGCATCGAAGGTGAGCGCAAGCAGCGTGATGCCGAAGGCACCGATGAGCGTCTCGTTCATGGAGTTGAAGGCACCGAGTTCGGCCAGCCCCGAGAACATGAGATCGCCGAAGCCGGGCCCGCCGACGTAGGCGGCGATGGCGGAGATGCCGAAGATCATCATCGATGAGACCCGCAGGCCCGCAATGATGACCGGCCAGGCGAGGGGGAACTGGATGCGGAGGAGGACCCGCCACGGTCCCATGCCCATGGCCCGAGCCGATTCCATGACCGCCGGGTCGACCGACCGCATGCCGGCGATGGTGTTGCGGATCACCGGCAACTGCGCGTACAGCCACAGCGAGATCACCGTCGGCACCCAGCCCAGCCCGAAGGGGCCGATCATGAAGGTCAGCATGGCCAAGGAGGGGATGGTGAGAATGGCGGCGAAGAGGTTCGTGGCGAACTCAGCAGCCATCGTCCGACGCCAGACGAGCAGCCCGATTCCGATGCCGGTGATGGCCGTGATCCCCATGACCAGCACCAGCAACTGGGTCTGGGCCAGCGCCACCTCGCGGATGTGGTCAGTGTGCGCCTGGAAGTACTGCATGAGATTCGGTGGAGTGAGATCACCGAAATTCATGGAGGTACCGAAGATGTTGTCGGTGCCGCTCCCGCTGCCGTTGCCACTCATGGATGGGAATGCTGGCAAGGGGCCTTGGTCGATGCAATAGATCCACCAAATGTTGGCATATTGGCAACCAATTCCCACACGCTCCCGTGATATGGAACTCCTGCCGCAGGCATGGGCTGCCGGTGGTTGCGGAGTAGTGACGCCCTGGACCCCCAGCAGGCCCGGCGGGCCCACGCGCAGTGATGCGCACGGCCACACGCCTGCCCCGCCAGTATGGGCGCAGGCAGCACAAACCGGCCCACCCCCAGGGGAAGGCGGGCCAGATCGTTATGAAACGGGGCTCAGCCGGTGCTGCCCGACGGGCGGGGCCGGGCGGCCTGCGTGTCCGAATGCGGCGTAGCTCCCAGCCGCGCCGACAGCCGATCAGCAGCACGTGCCACGTACAGGCCCAGGCGATCGAGGTGCGGACCCACGCGGGCTTTCGGTGCACTCACATTCAGGGCAGCGACAATGCGATCAGTGTGATCACGCACGGGCGCTGACGCCGCCACCACCCCGATCTCGAGTTCCTCATCCGAAGTCGCGTAACCGATCCTGCGAATGCGTGCCGTTTCAGCAAGCAGGCTGGGCAGGTCGTACACGGAACGCCGGCTCTCCACGCTGTCCAGCCAAGGTGGTGCAGGCGTCGACAGCTCCGCGGGATGCAGGCTGGAGACTTGGAGCGGGGCGCTGAGGTGGAGGGCAGCGCTGGCCTGCTGCGCATACCAGTCGGCGAGCTCGGAGTCGGACCACTCACACACCAGCACACGGCCGGACGGCGTGCGCAGCGGATCACTTCCGCGCCCCTCCCAGCTGGCCGTACGCACCTCATTGGGGCTCAACTCGCTGATGAGTGTGAGCACAGCGCCGCCTCGGAGCACGCTGAGGTGCGCGGTCTCGCGAGACTGGCGGGCCAGGCGCCGCAGGAAGGGTCGCGCCTCGCGCACCAAAGTGGCCTCTGCGGAGAGCGCGGCAAAGGCGAAGATCTTGGGGCCGATGCGGTACAGCCGCGAATCCTCGTCTCTGCTCAGGATGCCGGCTTCGGCAAGCGTGGACATAGCCCGGGACACCGTCGCCTTGTCCCGGCCCAGTACCGCGGCCACCCTCACGACTCCCAGGCCCTCGGGGCTGTCAGCCTCGGCCAGCACCTCCAGGATCTGGATGTCACGAGCCAATCCACTGGCATTGCGGCGCGAGGTTTCGTTATCAATTTGACGCTTACTGGTTGCCATTACGCCAACCTAGCATGCGCCAGTCGCATCAGCAGTGCCATGGTTGCGCCCGTTCACCTGACCCCTGAGCGAAGGAGCCACTGTGCCGGAAGCCCACGCTTCGACCGTCCAAATCGGCGAGTGTTTCGAAGGCAGCGGCGTCAATGCCGCCCACATCAACACCGTCCTCGGCCATCGGGAGGGGCCGGCAGGAAGCGCCTGGGCCACCGCGTTGGCCTCGCCCAGCCAGGGGCATGTGCCGTTCGTCGCCGTGCTGCGACCCTCACTGCCCGTGAAGCCGCTCACCCTCTTCGTCACCAAGGCCGCACCAGCGAATGACACGCATGGCCTCATGCAGTGGGGGCCGGCACAGGCTGGTGTCGCCGGTGGTGTCGCCGACGCCGTGGCCGAGGGCATCATCACCGCCGAGCAGGCCGATACCCATGTGGTCATCGCTGCGGTCTGGGTGAACCCGGGCGCGGACGACGCCGATGAGGTGTACCGCAACAACCGCAGCGCCATGTTGACGGCACTGCGCAATGGCGCCAACCACCTGCCCCAGCTCGATGACGTGCTCGCCGCGCGTCACTCCGTCACCAACCCCTTCTACACACCCGGGAGCAAGGCCTGATGGGCACCAACCAGCCGACCGTCGGCTTCATCGGATTGGGCAGTATGGGTTCGGGCATGACCCGCAACCTTGCCAGGAACGGTTTCCCCTTGGTGGTGCACGATGTTCGTCGCGCCGCTGCCGACGAGGTGATCGGGATGGGCGCCACTTGGGCGGACAACCCGGCCGACGTGGCCTCCGCCAGTGACCTCGTCATCACCATGCTGCCCACGCCACGCCACGTAGCCGAAGTCGCCTCCGGCGAGCACGGCATCCTGGCCGGCATCAAGGACGGCGGCACCTGGATCGACATGTCCACCTCGGTGCCCGAGCCCGTGGATCAGATCGCGGCCGCCAACGCCCACCGCGGACTGCACCTGCTGGATGCCCCTGTGTCCGGCATGTCGGTGGGCGCCGCCAACGGCACCCTGCAGATCTTCGTTGGCGGCAGCGCTGAGGACTACGCGTCCGTGCGCCCCGTGCTCGAGGGCATGGGCGATCCGGAGCGCATCCTGCACGTGGGTGGCAAGGGCGCCGGCTACGCGGTCAAGCTCATGATCAACCAATTGTGGTTCTCGCATCTCGTCGCCACCGCCGAGGTGCTCGCTATCGGCGTGCGCGCCGGCGTCGATCTGGCGGTCCTGCGCAACTCGCTGGTGGCCAGCCCCGCCAATTCCAACTTCATCGAGCGCGACGTGTTGTGCGTGCTCAACGACGGCGATTACGACGAGGGCTTCGCCATCGCCTTGGCCTGCAAGGATCTGGGCCTCTCCATCGATCTCGCCCGCTCGGTCGGCGTGCCGGCGGAAGTCTCCGCGCTGGTCGAGCAGGTGTACCGACGCGCCAAGGCCTCGTACGGTGATCGTGCCGGTGAAATGACCCCCATCAAGCTCTACGAGGACCTCCTGGATTCGCCGTTGCGACTGCAGGCGACGCTGGCATGACCGACGCCAAGGCGGAAGCCGAACTGTTGCGCCGCACTCCCACTGGTGTCTTCATCGACGGCGCATGGCGCGACGCGGGGAACGGCGCCACTTTCGAAGTCCAGGATCCTGCCACCGGGGCGACCTTGGCGCGAGTTGCCAATGCCAGCCCCCGGGACGGCATGGCGGCACTGTCTGCAGCACACGCCGCGCAGGAGGGCTGGGCGCACACGCCCAGCCGGCAACGCAGCGAGATCCTGCGACGCGCCTTCGAACTGGTGCGCGAGCGCAGCGAAGATCTGGCGCTGCTCATGACCATGGAGATGGGCAAGCCACTGGCGGAATCACGCGGCGAAGTGGCCTATGCCAACGAGTTCCTGCGCTGGTTCTCGGAGGAGGCACCCCGCATCTCCGGACGCTACGCCGCCTCCCCCGACGGTGCGACGCGCCTGCTAGTGACCAAGCGGCCGGTGGGGCCCTCGCTCATGATCACCCCCTGGAACTTTCCGCTGGCCATGGCCACCCGCAAGATCGCACCCGCGGTCGCGGCAGGGTGCACCATGATCCTGAAGCCGGCGGAACTCACGCCACTCACTGCCCTTTACTTCACGCAACTGATGGCGGAGGCCGGCCTGCCCGCGGGCGTGCTCAACGTGCTTCCCACGACCGACCCCGGCGGTGTCACCGGTCCACTGATCAGCGATCCGCGCCTGCGCAAGCTTTCCTTCACGGGCTCCACCGCTGTGGGCAGTCGGCTGATGGCGGCGAGTTCCCAGCAGGTGCTGCGCGTCTCCATGGAGTTGGGCGGCAACGCCCCATTCATCGTCTTCGAGGACGCCGATATGGACGCGGCCGTGGCCGGCGCGCTCATGGCCAAGTTGCGCAACGGCGGTGAAGCCTGCGTTGCTGCCAATCGCTTCCTGGTGCACGAATCTGTCGCTGCTGAATTCTCGGCCAGACTCACCGAGGCCATGGCCTCCTATCGCGTGGGCCGCGGCACCGAGGCCGACACCAAGTTGGGCCCGCTCATCAATGCAGCGGCTGTGGCCAAGGTGCGTCGACTGGTTGATGAGGCGGTGGCGGCAGGAGCGGTCGTTGCACTCGGTGGCGCTGCACTTGATCGTCCCGGCTTCTTCTTCGAGCCAACCGTCCTGACCAATGTGCCGTCCCACGCCTCCATCGCGCAGGAGGAGATTTTCGGTCCGGTCGCCGCCGTCCAGACCTTCAGTGACGAGCGCGAAGCCATCGCCGCTGCCAACTCCACCCCCTTCGGGCTCGTGTGTTTCGTGTACACGCGCGACCTGAGCCGGGTGCTGCGCCTGGCCGAGCGTCTGGAGACAGGCATGCTGGGCGTCAACACCGGCGTGGTGTCCAATGCCGCGGCGCCTTTCGGCGGCGTGAAGTCCTCGGGCCTGGGCCGTGAGGGCGGCTTCGAAGGCATCGACGAGTACCTCGAGACGGTCTATGTGGCGGTCTCCGATCCGTTCTTGGGAGCATGATGAAGATCACTGAATTCGGACTGGATGTGTTCTCCCTGGCCGGCAGGAACGCGATCGTCACCGGCGGCAACACCGGCTTGGGCCAGGCCTTTTCCCTGGCCCTGGCCCAGGCGGGTGCCAACCTCTTCGTTCCAAGTCTCACTCCCGAGGACGGCACCACCCGTGCCCTCATCGAAGGTGTGGGCCGTCGCATGGAGTTCATGGAGGCCGACCTCACGATGAGTGGCATGCCGGAACGCGTTATCAATGAATGCGTGGCGCGTTTGGGCTCGGTGGACATCCTCGTGAACTCCGCGGGCATCTGTCTGCTCGACGAAGTGGCCGACTTCGATCGCGACAAGTGGGATCCCATGGTGGCCGTGAACCTCACGGCAGCCTTCGAGCTCTCGCATCACGCCAGCAAGCACATGCGTCGGCAGGGCCACGGCAAGATCATCAACATTGCCTCGCTCTTCTCCTTCCTGGGTGGTCAGTGGTCCCCGGCCTACGCCGCCACCAAGGCGGGAATCGTGGGCTTCACCAAGGCCTATTGCGACGAGTTGGGGCAGTACAACATCCAGGTCAACGCCATTGCCCCTGGCTACTTCGCCACCGCCATCACCGAGACCACACGTTCCAATCCCGAAGCCGACCAGCGCATCACGCAGCACATTCCTGCGGACCGCTGGGGCGATCCGGCCGACCTCATGGGTGCCACCGTCTTCCTCGCCAGCCCCGCGTCCAACTACGTCAATGGTCACGTCCTCGTCGTCGATGGCGGCTACCTCGTCCGTTAGCAATCAACCGCAAAGGCGCACTCATGGTCACCTCCCGTTCCGCACTCAGCCGCAACCAGATCGTCACAGGTCTTCGTGACCTGCTCGGTGATGCTGCAGTCGTCACCGACGAGGCCGCACTCAAAGCGGCAAGCGTCGATCGCTTCAAGAAATACATGACAGTGCACGGCATCTTTCAGGGACCGATGCCGGCGGCCATCGTGCGCGCACGTTCAACGGACGACGTCGCCAGGGTGTTGAACTTCGCCAACGAGCACTTGATCAATGTGGTGCCACGCACCGGTGGCACGGCCACCGAGGGCGGGCTGGAGACCATAGTCGAGGATTCCATCGTCCTTGACTGCTCACCCATGAACGCCATCCTCAACATCGACACCGAGAACATGCAGGCCACCGTGCAATGCGGCGTGCCGCTGCAGGCGCTGGAGGATGCGGTTCGCGCGCTGGGGCTGACCACTGGGCACTCCCCGCAGTCCAAGCCCATTGCACAGCTGGGTGGGCTGGTTGCGACGCGTTCCATCGGCCAGTTCTCAACGCTGTACGGCGCCATTGAGGACATGGTGGTGGGGCTGGAGGCAGTATTCCCCGGCGGCCAGGTGACCCGCATCAAGAATGTGCCCCGCCGTGCCGCAGGGCCAGACATCCGACATATCGTGATCGGCAATGAAGGCGCCCTCTGCGTCATCACCGAGGTCACCGTCAAACTCTTCCGTTTCTACCCCGAGAACCACCGCTTCTACGGCTTCCTGATGGATGACTTCGCCGCCTCGGTTGATGCGCTTCGGCAATTGGTGACGGCCGGCTACCGGCCGTCGGTGTGCCGCGCCTACTCGCCGCAGGATGCCCGCCAGCACTGGGACTGGTCGGGCGACAAGAACGTGGTGGTGCTCGTTGCCGAAGGGCCCAAGCCGCTGGCCGATGCCACCGCCCAGGCCATCGAAGAGCTCTTCGCCACCATCCCGCACCAGCCGGTGGATCCGCAGCACATCCAGCACTGGTTCGACAACCTCAACTGGGGACAGGACAAGGTGGACGCCGAGAAGGCGGACATGCTGGCCAACTCGCGACTGGGGTACACAACCGAGGTCTCGGTGGATTGGTCGCGCGCCGGCGAACTCTTCAGCCGTGTCATGTCGCGCGTGGAGCGTGAGTTCCCGCGCTTCGCCGACCTCACCATGCTGGGTGCGCACTCCTCGCACAGCTACCAGACGGGCACCAACCTCTACTTCGTGTACGACTACGAGATCCACTGCGATCCCAGCGAGGAACTGCACGAGTACCACGTACCGCTGAACGCCATCATCGTCGAGGAGGCGCTGGCGGTCGGCGGTTCCATGGTGCATCACCACGGTGTCGGCAAGTACCGGACCCCATGGGTCAGGCAGGAGCACGGCAGCGCCTATGTTCTGCTCGAAGGTCTCAAGCGCGCCTTCGATCCGAAGGGCATCATGAACGCTGGCACCATTTTCCCTGTCGAAGGTTTCCACGATCCGCTGCAAGGTCTGCATCGATCGTGAGCGCGCGCTATGTGCTGGCGATCGACAACGGCTCGCAGAGCACCAAGGTCCACATCGTCGATGTCGCGGGCGTTGTTGTCGCGTCCGCGCAACAGCCACTGCGTCCCTACGCCTATCCGGAGCCCGGCCATGTCGTGCATCCCGACGATGATCTCTGGGACTCCATCGCCTCCACCTGTCGTGCCGCGCTACGCGCGTTCGATGGTGATCCCCAGGACATCGCGGCCGTAGGCCTGTGCACCATCCGCTTCTGCCGGGCCCTGCTCGACGAACACGGGGCGCTTACGGAACCGGTGTTGAGCTGGATGGACGTGCGCGTTCCGCGTCCGCACCAGTCCGACCCAGGCGTCGCCTACGTGACAACCTCATCGGGCTACATCACGCATCGCCTGACCGGGCAGTTCAACGACACTGCTGCCAACTACGCGGGCCTGTGGCCCATTGATCCGCGCACCATGCGCTGGTCCACGGATGAGGCCGCTTTCGTAGCCGCGGGCATGCCCCGCGCACAGTTGTTCAACCTGGTCGACCCCGGTGACCTGTTGGGTCACATCACCGCAGACGCGGCCGCAGCCACCGGCCTGCCGGTGGGCCTCCCCGTCTTCGCCACCGCCAATGACAAGGCGGTGGAGGCACTGGGCGCGGGCGTCGACGAACACACAGTGCTGCTGAGTCTCGGCACCTACATCGCGGCCATGACCATGGGCCGCACCTGGAGCGAAGGCCCCACCCACTGGGCCAACTACGCCTGCCTCCCTCACCGCTACCTGCATGAGAGCCTGGGCATCCGGCGCGGCATGTGGACGGTGTCCTGGGTGCGCGACCTCTTGTTCCCAACGGGCTTCGCGCCCGCCGATGGCCGCTCCCTGGAGGAGTTGCTGAATGCCGAGGCGGCCATGGCACCGCGCGGCAGCGGTGGCCTGCTCACCCTGTTGGACTGGCTGGCTCCGACCGATGCGCCGTTCCGCCGCGGCGCCTTCCTCGGCTTCGATGGCACGCAGGGACGATCGCACCTGTTCCGCTCCGTGCTCGAGGCCATCGCCATCACCATGGCCGACCACATCGAGGCCATGGAAAACGCGCTCGGGAACTCCTATGACGCTGTCGTCGTCACCGGTGGTGGAGCCAAGTCGGATCTTATGATGCAGATCGTGGCCGATGTGCTGGGCCGACCTTCACTTCGGGCTGCCATCGACGATGCGGCCGGTCTGGGCGCGGCCATCTGCGCCGCGGTCGGCGTGGGCCTGCATGCCGACTGGGACACCGCCATTGCGGCCATGGTTGGTCCGGGCACCGTGTTCACACCCGATGCCCAGGGCGTCGCGGAGTACCTGCCGGTGCGTGCCCGCTATCGAGCGCTGCGCGCCCATGCCGACCCCCTCTTCTCTGCTCTCGCCGAGGCCTGAGCCGGCAGTGACGGCCCGGGATTTCGGCCCTCCGGCAGCGCCTTGCTAGGCTCGGCCACCGCAAGGGGCTGTAGCGCAGTTGGTAGCGCGCTTCGTTCGCATCGAAGAGGCCAGGGGTTCGAATCCCCTCAGCTCCACCACTGGGTCTTATGTAAACTAGGACTTCTCCCACAGGTGTACGCAGGCTCACCTGACGACGGCGCAGCCGTGTATGGTTTACCCCGACAGAGCCCCTGCCAAGCCTCTCCACGATGCTCAAATGCGCAGGGGCCTTCTTACGTTCGGAGTGCGATGAGCGTGAAGCCCTGGCTCAGCCTGGACGAGCAGGTCGCCTTGCTGCAGGGCCGTGGGCTGATCGTGAGCGACGCCGCCGCCTGCCGCACCTTCCTGCAGCGGATCGGCTACTACCACCTGTCTGGGTACGGTCGGTATTTCCAAGTTGACCCCGCCCGAGGAGATAACAGTTTCCGGTCAGGCACGAGGTTCGAAGATATCTCAGAATTGCAGGTGCTGGACTCGCAATTGCGCCTGTATGCCTGGGCCCACTGGCTGATGTTGAACTGTCATTGCGAACCGGCTTTGCGTATCGGTTTGCTGAGTTGTTTCGAGCGCCGGGCGCATTGTGGCATTCCACCAGTTTCAGCACCGCGGGATCGTCGACGACCCCGATTCACGAACTCGTGCTTGCCGACCTCGACAAGGCCAAACTGCCATTCATCATCCGGCACCGGAATAGTCGCGGCCAGTACCCGGATCTACCGGTATGGGTGGCAGTTGAAGCGCTGAGTTTCGGTACGCTCTCGCGTGCAATCGAACACTGCGCCGAAGCTGATGTCCGCAAGCACCTTGCCAACGACCTGAATGTCGCGCAGCAAGGTTTCTCTTCGCAGATCCGCGCGTTCGTGACGCTAAGAAACGCTTGCGCTCACAACAATCGCCTCTGGAACGACGTGGCCAGGATTCAGGCCTCGGTGCCAAATAACCTGCTGCACCGAGCAAAGAAGCGTGTCGGCAACTTCAACTCAAACAGCCAGTATCAGGTGCTCGTTGCACTTGCGCAGTTCCTCTCCGGACCTGCCAAAGCACAGGAATTCATGTCCGACGTTGATCAGCTATTGGCAACCAATGACACCTTTCGCGCTGGCGTGATGAACCCACGGTCATACTGACTTTCGTAAAGCAAGACCGGGCTACTTGCTTGGGGAAGTCCTGGCCCACAGGTAGGGCCAGACTTCGTCGTCGCGAACCCTCGGAAACTCCTGCAGTGGCTCGACATGTGCCGCCTGGAGCGCTGTCAACGGCCAGTGTGATTTCCCTTTGGGCGGTCATGAGATGTCCTTGTTCGAGGAGTCACCCTCGGGCCGTCGCAGCTTGATCGCTTCCGCTGATGCGTCGTAGGAGCTGTCGATATCCCTGCTGAGCCGGTGGTTGAGCCGGAACATCAGCACCGTTCCGCCGCCGAGCGACCAAGGTACGGCGAACCCGCATTCCGCTTCCGCCGCATCGACCAGCCTGTGGGGCCGAGTCGTCAGAGGTCGTTGCCCGCGTAGGACTGGTTGAAGCTCTTGTTGGTCAGCGGGAAGTCGGGGACGATCGTGTCCGCCAGGGCGACCGGCAGCGCGGTCCAGTTGAAGAACGATGGATCGACGATCTTGGTCCGCGTAAGGCGCCCGTCGGCAGCGAGTTCTACACGGTGACTGATGAGCCCGCGCCAGCCTTCCACGAAGCCCAGGCCCGCGCCGGCGCGGGCAGGCTGGACGGCTTGGCCCGACCCGGTGTGCCCGTCGAGACGACGCACCACATCGGCGATGATCCGTGACGAAACCACCGTCTCCCGCACGCGCAGCAGGTAGCGGCTCATGACGTCGCCGGCAGATTCGACGACTACTTCGAGCGCGTCACCGAGGTCGATGAAGGGATGGTCACGGCGGGCGTCGATGTCTCTGCCCGAGGCCCGGGCCACATAGCCGAGGGCGTCGAGGCGACGTGCGGATTCGAGGTCGAGGACGGAGGTGCCGCCGAAGCGATCCCGCACGGTGGCATTGCTCAGCGTCAGCTCTGCCAGTTCCGCAACCTCCTGGGCCAGAGCCGCGACAGCCTTGGTGTCGGGCAGGTCGAGGACACGAGAGCCGCCGATCAGGACGCCACCCCGAAGCAGGCGATGGCCCGTGACCTGCTCGTTCATGCGCAACATGCGCTCACGTATGCGCAGGGCATGCGCGTTCATCAGGCCGTACCCGACGTCATTGGCCATGGCGCCTATGTCGGCAATGTGGTTGTGCATCCGCTCGAGTTCGAGCAGCAAGGCCCTGACCAGGAGGTCTTCCTGGCTGACGTCGATGGCCGCGGCCTCCTCGACAGCCATGGCGAAAGCCAGCGCATGCCCCACTGCGGTATCGCCGCTGACGCGCTCCGCGATCTCCAGGGCGTCACCGGGTCGACGACCCTCGAACAGCTGCTCCAGGCCGCGGTGCACGAACCACAGGCGGGCCTTGAAGCGCAGGATGGTTTCGCCGACCACGGAGAAGCGGAAGTGCCCTGGCTCGATGAGACCCGCGTGAATCGGTCCCACTGGTATCTCGTACACCCCATCGCCTTCGACGGAAAGGAAGGGGAACGAACCGAAGTCCTCGCTGAATGCCGGCCTCGGCTCGGTGGTGCGCAGCATCGGATGCCAGTCCTCCGGCCAGTGGCCGTGGCGCACGATACGTCGTGGCAGCGGATGGTCGACCGGGGTGATGCCGTAAAGATCCCGCACTTCACGCTCGAACCTGCTCACCGCATAGTCGAGCCTGGCCAGGCTGGGGATCCGTGGTTCGTCACGCGACACAGGCAGCACCAGTTCGACACGTCGGTCATCTGAACTGCGCAGCAGCACATAGACCAGCCGGAACCCTGATTCGTCCTCGTGGCAGGCCACCATCCGCAAGCGGAATCCATCGGCCAGGTGCGAGGAGAAGACGTCAGGGATGCCCTGCTCCGTCACTGTGATCCGCTCGGTTCTCGACATCGCTGTCATTGTCCCGTCCCGAGGAGTTGTGCGGCGCGTGCGATGAGGTCCGCAGTGGGGCCGGCGACGAAGCCGAGCATCGCGGTGACCGCCAGAGCAGCGATGAGCGGGACCCGGGGGCCATGCCAGGAGCGATCGATGTCGGCCTCCTCAGCCGCTGCCTCGCGGCCTCCGAACAGAAGGTCGGCGCTGTGGTGGGCTAGCCCGATGAAGGCGACCAGCAGCAGCGCGACGGCCGCACCCGTCACCCAGCCCAGGCCGCGCTGGAAGCCGGCGACGATGATCGTCACCTCGGTGAAGAACAACGCGAACGGCGGCATGCCCAGCAGTGCCAGCATGGCCACCAGGAAGGGTGCGGCCACCGCCGGCCGGCGCGCGAGCAGCGAGCGCAACTGCGCGATCTTCGTGGTGCCATCTGCTGCGAGGATGCGGCCCGACGCCACGAAGATGCTGGACTTGGCGAGACCATGCCCGAGCATGTGGAGCAGCGCTGCACCGATGGCCAGCGGCCCTCCTATGGCAGCGCCGAGCGCGATGATGCCCATGTGCTCGATGCTGGAATAGGCGAGCATGCGTTTGAGGTCGCGTTGGCGCATGATGAGAGCGCCGGCTTGGGCGATGGAAAGCAGGGCACCGGCAATCAGCAGGCTGCGCATGAGCGTGGGTCCGAGCACCTGGTTGGTGATGGCCTGCACGCGCAGGATGCCGTAGAAGGCGACCGAGAGCAGCACCCCCGACATCAGGCCCGACACCTCGGCCGGAGCCTGACTGTGCGCATCCGGAAGCCAGCTGTGCATGGGCGCGAGCCCGGCCTTGGTGGCGAAGCCCAGAAGCGTCAAGCCCGCCGCCATCTTCACCAGGCCGTGGTCGAGCGTGCCACCCGAGTGCATGAGCGACACCCATGACAGCGTGGGGCTCCCGGCCGCCACCGTCGCGGAGTACAGCAGCACGATGCCCAGCAAGGCGATGGCCACGCCGACCGATCCCAGGATCACGTACTTCCAAGCAGCCTCGAGGGCCTGCCGGGTGCGGTGGTGGCCCACCAGAAAGGCCGTGGTGATGGTGGTCGCCTCGATCGCAATCCACAAGATCCCCAGGTTGTCAGCCAGCACGGCGAGCGACATGGCGAGCAGGAATCCGACGAGCAGCACCGGATAGGCGTAGGCCCCGCGCTTCACGACGTCACGGGCTGCCAGACCACCCCAGGTGGCGGTCAGGCCAACGGCGCCGATGGCGGTGAGCATGAATGCAGTCAGCGCATCGGCACGCAGCAGGCCGCCGAGTGCAGTGAGCGTGTGACCGGCGAGCACCTGGGTGGAGATGGCGAGGCCACTCGCCAGCACGACGGCGGCCGCCAGGACACCGGACAGGCGGTTGAGCCAGGCCTGCCTCGCGAGAGCAGTGATGAGGCCAAGTGCCA
Source organism: Actinomycetes bacterium (assembly GCA_021814565.1). GTDB lineage: Bacteria > Actinomycetota > Actinomycetes > S36-B12 > UBA5976 > JAKALQ01. The sequence goes on from JAKAIC010000012.1 coordinate 21,700, forward strand.
CGCACACGGCAAGCGGGGTGATGAGCAACAGATCCATCAGTCTCGCAACTCCGTGAGGTCGTCGAGATCGGTGGCGCCGAACTCACTGCGGATGCGGCCGGTGAGGACATACAGGATGAGGATCACGAGCAGAACGTCAAGCACGACCCCGAGTTCGACGATGATGGGAACCCCGCCCGACGAAAGGAATGCCACGGTCGAGGTGCCGTTGTCGATGACGAGGAATCCCACCAACTGCACGATGGCGTGGCGACCGGTGACGAGCAGCAGGAATCCGTAGAGCACGAGCGCGATACCGACGGGGATGGCCTGGATGGTGGGCCCTGTGCCGAGCGATGCCATGGGCGCGCTGACGGCATAGGCGATGGCCGTCAAGGCCGCCATGGCGATGAGTGAGGTTGCGGTGTTGATGAGTGGGGCGCCGCCCCGCTCTCCTCGACTGCTGCGCACCAACACCAGGGGCAGCACCACCGCCTTGAAGGCGAGCACCAGAACCGCCACGCCCAGCAACTCCGGGCTGTGCTGCTTGAGGCCCAGCACAGCCACCAGTCCTGCAAGCGCCAGGCCTTGCAGTGAAATGAGCGGAAGTGCGGCGGCCTGCGCGCGACGCCACACCAGGAGCACTGCGGACAGCAGCATCGCGGCGGAGCAGGTGCCGATCAGCTGTGCGAATAGGGCGTCTGTCATTTCTACACCGTCACCGTCAGGTAGGACGTGATGACCGCGAGCAGGGCGAGCACGAAGGAACCGGCGAGCAGTTCAGGTACGCGGAAGAGCCGGAGTTTGGCGAGGAATACCTCGATGGTCGCCAGCGCCATCGCCAGCACCGCCAGCCGGAGCCCCAGCGTGAGCACTCCGACCAGCAACGGCAAGGGCGCGACCTCGAGCGCCATGCCCCACGGCAGCGCCAGCGCACCGATGAGCCCGAGCATGGCGGAGAGTCGGAGCCATGAGCCGAGTTCCAGCCAGGCCAGGTCGCGACCCGAGCTCTCCAGAACCATGGCCTCATGCACCATGGTGAGCTCGAGATGCGTTGACGGGTTGTCAACGGGCATGCGACTGGTCTCGGCAACGACTGCGATGGCGAGTGACACCATGGCCAGCAGGCTGACCGGCGCCGCCATGGTCGCGGGCTCAGCGATGCGCTGGTTGACGATTCGGGACAGCGCGGAGGAGCCGATGGGGACAGAGAGCGCGTAGATGGAGACAAGAACCGTCGGCTCCACGAGCGCGGCGATGGTCATGTGCCTGCTTGATCCCATGCCGCCGAAGGCCGAACCCGCATCGAGGCCGACCAGTGCCAGTGCGACGGTTCCGATGAGCAGTACCCCGACCACGACGAAGAGGTCGTCGGGCAGCCCGGGGAAAGCGATGGTGCCAACCAGCGGGATGAGCGCACACAGGATCAGGCTCGACACCACAAGCACGATGGGGCCGACTGCCTGGATCCAACTGATGCCCGGCGCACGGAGCGGCTCCTTGCGCATGAGCTTGCGCAGATCGCGCCACGGCTGCCCGACGCCGGCGCCGACTCGCCCTTCCAGCAAACTTCGCACCTGGCGCATGATGCCCACGAGCAGCGGAGTGAAGGCGATCATTGCCATCACCTGGATCAGCGCCAACAAGGCCGGTGCCACGTTCACAACGACATCACCACCAGCACCACCAGGAATGCGACGAACGAGTAGGCCAGGTAGAAGTGGATCTTGCCGTTCTGCAGGCGTCTGGCGGATGCGCCGATGCGCTCCACGAAACTGATGATCGGCGTGTACAGACGCGAGTCGAAGACGTCGGAAAGTCGCTGACGGTACTGGATGCGATCCACCAGATATCGGGCCTCGGTCGAGTGCGTGACGATGACGTCACGCTCGGGGCGCAACGAGTCGTCGAAGATGCGCGACAGCGGTTCGGCGTACGAGGTGGCGGTGTACTGCATGCGCGGGCTCAACCGGTTGCCGCCACAGCCCCAGGCCAGATCCACCGCACGACGCGGCCGTTTCCGAGCCACGACAGCCGCGGTTGCGACCACCGGCAGGACCAGGACCAGGGCCAACGCGAGGAGTTGGCCCGGGTTGAGCGTTGCCGCCACACCCGAGAGATCGATGGTCAGCGGTCCCGTTGCCTTCACGCTGCTGATCCCCGCTGCCAGGGCTATGGCGTGCGCGGTCAGCCCCGGCGTCAACCCCATGGCGATGACAATGGCCGCACCCAGCAGCATGGCGATACGCATGCTGATCGGCGACTCCTTGGCACGGGATGTGCCTTCGCTGCGGGGGCGCGCCAGAAACGCGATCCCGTAGGCCTTGACGAAGGTCATGAGCGCGAGCCCAGCGGTCAGGGCAACTGCCCCGACGGCGATGGGCATGGTGATGGCGAGAATCCGGTTGGTGGCGCCGGCACCGTGGATGAGCGACTGCAGCAGCACCCATTCGGAGACGAAGCCGGCCGTCAGCGGTAGTGCCGCAGCTCCCAGCGCCGCGAGGCCGAAGGCGATGCTCGTGACGGGCATGCGGCTTCCGAGGCCGCCGAGAAGATCGAGGTCGCGCTGCCCGCTCGCTCGCAGGATGGAACCGGCTCCAAGGAAAAGTGTGGTCTTGAAGGCGGCGTGGGCGATGACGAGGAACAGGCAGGCAGCGATCGCCGAGTCGGCAACGGCGTTGATCCCGTTGGCGCGCAACATGGAGGCGGCACCCAGTGCGAGGAACATGAGCCCGACATTCTCGGTGGTGGAGAAGGCCAGCAGTCGCTTCAGGTCGCTGGTCACCGACGCTTGCAGGATTCCGTAGACCGCGGACACCGTGCCCAACGCCAGCAAGAGCACGCCCCACCACATGGTGTCAGCCCTGAGGAACTGTGTGGACGTCAGGATGGCTCCGTAGATGCCGAGCTTCACCATGGCCGCGCTCATGAGCGCCGAAACGTGGCTGGGCGCTTCCGGGTGTGCGCGCGGAAGCCACACATGCAAGGGGACGATGCCGGATTTCGCGCCGAAGCCGAGAACCAGGAGCACGAAGGCCAGATTGGCGGTGGCTGCGTCCCAGTGGGTGGCCCGGAAGACGGCGAACTGCGTGCTGCCCGCCCCGGCGCTCAGAATCCCCAGTCCGATGAGCACCAGGAAGAAACTCAGTTGCGTCATAGCCACGTACCAGAGGGCGGCGGTCTTGACTGCCGGCCGCTGCGCGTGCTCGGTCACGACGAGTATCGCCGAGGTGACCGCCATGAGCTCCCACGCGAGCAGGAACGCAACCACGTCAGCCGCAGCAGGTACGAATTCCATGGCCGTGACGAACACGGCGAGCGCGATCCAGGAGGTGCGCGATGCGGCAGGGCCGTGCACGTAGCCGATGGCGTAGATCCCGCAGATGGCGCCGACCGCACCGATGACGAGCATGAAGTAGCCACCGAGCGCCGATGGCGCGAACGTGACCGCGCCCAGGGGAATGGTGATGGGCACCGGCAGACTGCCGTGCTGTCCCGTGACTGCGGCCCAGCCCGTCACGACACCGGCGATGCCGATCGCGCTCACCACCGGACCGGTGAGCAGGGCGCGGTAGCGCGCCGGAGCGACGATGGCGACGGATATTGCCAGCAGCATGAGCAGGAACTGGACGAGCAGGCTGGTGTCGATCACGTGCCGGTCACCGATCGCAGGGCGCGGACGATCGCGTCGGGAGTCGGTGGGCAGCCCGGAATCTCGAGATCAACCTCGACCACGTCGCTCACGGCACCCACCACGCCGTAGCAGTTCGCGAAGATGCCGCAATTCCGGGCGCAATCGCCCATCGCGATGACCAGCCTGGGACGCGGTGTCGCCTCGACGGTACGTCGAAGCGGCTCCTGCATGTTGTGGGTCACGACACCGGTGACCAGCACGACGTCCGCATGCCGCGGCGAAGCGACCAGACGTGCGCCGTAGCGCTCAAGGTCGTACACGGGGCCGAAGGCATTGGCGATCTCAATCTCGCAGCCGTTGCAGGACCCGGCGTCGACATGCCTGATCTGCACCGTGCCATTAAGTTCTGCAGGGCGGTCGGGCAGTGGCTCCGGTCGCTGCGGGGCGGGCTCGGCCACACGTCCCGTGCCGACCATGAGTTGGACAACCTTGCGGATGCTCATGGTGCGACAACCCCGGCAAGTGGGTGCGCAGATGACGGCGACCAGCGCCGCAGTGGAGCCCTGTCCGGTCGCCGGTGCATAGCCGGATAGCAGCGCGCCTGCCAGTCAGTGCCGCCGCAGCATCGGCAGCACCTGATCATTGGCGGCACCTCCGGCGCGGACACGAGCGATACGGGCCGGACACGGCCAGGCCACTTTCCGGGTGGCCTTGGACATGATACTCGGCCGTGCTGGGTGGCCTGGCACTATGCCACAGCGCGGTCCGGCGTCTGCGCCTGGCCAAACGCTGCGGATGGCAAGCGCAGTGGCGGATCGAGTGGGGCCCGCCTCGAGGAGCGCGGGAACCGGACACGCAGCAGTGACCTGACCAGACTGCCTCCCCGGGTGGGAGCATGACGTCGTGATCTCAGGACTGGCTGCCGCACTCGTCGCCGCCGTCGCCTACGGCTCCGGCACCGTGCTGCAAGCCCTCGCGGTGCAGGCCATGGCGCAGCTGCCGCAGGGGGCTCCACTGGTGCAGCGCCTCCGGCGCGGCTGGGCGTACGGCGTGGGCCTGCTGGTGGATGGCGCCGGATTCCTCGCTGCGCTCGTGGCCTTCCGCGACCTGCCGCTGTTCCTTGGGGAGTCTGCCATTGCCTCGTCGGTCGCAGTTACGGCGGCCCTGTCGGTGGCACTCCTCCACATCCGCCTGAGCCGAACGGAGGCCGTCGCCGTACTCGGCGTCGTGGTCGGCCTGGCGCTGCTTGGTGCTTCGGCCCAGGACGGACCGGCCGCGGTGGTGGGTTCCAGCACAGGCTGGTGGCTGCTGGGGTCCACGCTCATGGTGGCGATCGTTCTGGGCCTGGGCCTCATGTCTCAACATCAGCGAAGCGCGTCGCTGCTGCTCAGCAGCGCGGCCGGCCTGGGTTTCGGGGTGCTCGGGGTCGCGGCGCGTGTGCTGGTGGTTCCACAGCCCTGGTGGCATCTGCTGTCGGATCCGACGCTGTGGTCGTTGCTCGTGGGCGGCGGACTGGCGCTGGTGGGCTATGGCTTCGCGCTCGATCGCGGGCGCGTGACCACCGTTGCCGCTGTCACCTTCGCCGTTGAGACGATCCTGCCCGCGGCCATCGGGCTGCGCTGGCTCGGGGACACGGTGCGCCCTGGCCTGGCCATGGTGGCCGCACTCGGCTTTGTGGTCACGCTCGCCAGCTGCCTTGCGCTAGCCGGTCGTGCCGAGCCTCCGGCGCCTGTCCGGACTAGGCCGTGATGCGGATGACCGGGATCTCGGCAGTGTCGGCGTCCTTGTGCGACACGATGGGCTCGCCCAAGGTCTGGAACACCGGTCCCTGCTCGGCCATGGCCTGAGCGGCCTGATGCTCCTCGGCCCGTGCCGCATGCGCGGCACTGACCATGGCCGAACCCGTCCAGCCACCAGCGGCATCGATGGCACGGGGCACAGCGGTGGCCGCGGGGGCATGGACGTATGAGGGCGCAGGCGTGCGCACCGGCTGCCACGAGGCAGGCGCACCGACGGTTGGAACGGCTGGAGCCCGCTCCACGGAATCGGCAGCGGCCGTGGCACTGCGGCGCACGGCACGTGCCACCGCAAGCGTGCGGGTGAAGGTATTGGGTGCAACAGCGGTCAGGGGCTCGCCCTGTTCGGCCGCCCGGCGGGCACGTTCAGTGCGCACCTGGGTCCGGGCCAGTGTCAGGAAGGTGACGATGAGCATGGCGGGAAGGGCCACCACGTACACATCGGCACCGAGCATCCGGGCCAGCACACCAATGAGCTGCAGGCCCGTCAGTCCGGCCAGTACCCGGCGGCGACGCTCAGCGGCCGAGAGGCGCCGCGTCGGTTCCAGCCCCGCGCGCACTGCGTGCTTCACCTGGACCTGCCGGTGCGTGCTGTTCTCGAGCACCTCGACCCGGGACTTCGAAAGTTCCGTCATGGCCCGGCGGAACTTGTCAACCTGCTTCGACTCATCGACCTGCTCGTGATTGCGAAGCCAGGTGGGGAGGAGCACCAGCGCCCAGAGACCTATGACCAGCGCATAGATCAATCCGGAACCCACGTGGCAAACGGTAAGTGCTGACAACGCGAAATCCGGGCAACTCGCGCATTTCGTGTGTTCGTGTCGCGCAAGATCATGTCGACGGGTCTGTGCCCCGCGCGGGAGCTTGCCTGTCAGTGGTACTGCCAAAGCAGCAGGTTGCGGTTGGAATCCCAGCCGTGTCAACGGCTTTCGAGGCTGCGCTCGCGCAGCCATCGGGCCAGGAATCCTCCGCATGGAGCGGTGTCCTGATAGGCAACGTAAATGTTGTGATCGCGCCAGTCGCCCGCGATATGCAGATAGCGCGGGCGCCTTCCCTCGAGTGGCAGGCGCAGCTTCTCCACCACACGCAGACTGGGCGCGTTCTCGGGGCGGATGGAGATCTCGATGCGGTGCAATCCCAACTCGCCCAGCCCGAAATCGAGGGCCATGGCCACCGCGGTGGGCATGATGCCGCGCCCGGCGACGCGATGGTCGATCCAGTAGCCGATGTACGCGGCCTGCAACGAGCCCCGGATGATGTTTCCTATGGTGAGCGTGCCCGCGTACCGGCCCTGGTATTCGATGGCGAAAGACACCGTGCGTCCGGCCGCCATCTCCGCGTTCACCGTGCGTAGCATGGTGCCGAAGCTGGTCTCGGGCTTGTGGCCATCAGGGCTGGTGCCCTCCCACGGCCGCAGCCAGTCGCGGTTGGTCTCGCGCACTTCACGCCAGGCCGGCCCGTCCGATCGCCGCAGCATGCGCAGCACCACCTCGTCGCTGCGCAGTTCGAGCCCCTTGCGCATCACCCAGCTCCATCCAGCACGTAGATGTCGACGATGTCGCCGGCCAGGATCTGCTCCACCATCTCGGGTATGACGAGCAGGCAGTCGGCATGGGCCAGTTCAGCGGTGACATGTTCCGAGTGCAGGGGCTGCACGCGCAGTACCCCGTCGGCACCGAACACACGCAGCGAGGGCACGTACTGCCGACGCCCCGATCCGGAACGGATGCCGGTGAGCAGCTCCGCGCGCACCGAATTGGGAACCACGTCGTCCGCGCCGGCCATGCGCATGATGACCGGCCGCACGAAGACCTCAAAGGACACGAAGGCGGCCGCGGGATAGCCGGGCAGGGTGAGGGTGGGGATGCGATCGTCACCCAGCTGCCCCAGCCCCTGCGCAGCGCCGGGCATCATCGACACGCGATGGATCTCCATGCTGCCCAGACGGTTGGCCACCTCCACCACGGTCTCGTACGAGGTGGCAGCGACACCACCCGCGATGACGACCAGGTCTGCTCGCACCAGTTGATCGGCGAGCACCTGCTCCAGCACATCCGCATCATCTGCGATCGGACCCACTCGGTAGGCGACGGCACCGAGCTGCTGCACCAAGGCCGAGAGCATGACGCCGTTGCTGTCACTCACCGTGCCCGGCAGCATGGCAGCACCGGGTTCCACCAACTCGTCACCGATGGTGACGATGACGACGCGCGGACGTGGATGAGCACGCACCCGGCCCACGCCTGCGGCAGCAAGCAGGGAGATGCGGCGGGCATCGATGCGCGTCCCGCGCTCGAGAACCACGGAGTCCCGGGCCAGCTCCACGCCCGCACGCCGGATATGCGCACCCTGGCGAATGGCTTGCCTAACCGTGATGACGTCATCGCCCAGCACCACCTCATCGGCTGGAATCACCGCCTCGGCACCTTCAGGCAGGGCCGAACCCAGCCGGACACGTACCGCGGCACCCGGCACCACAGCCAGGCGGGGCCGCGATCCCGGAACCACCGCATCCACCACCAGCAGTTGCACCGGCCTGGTGTCCGAGGCCTGCGCACAGTCGGCGACCCGGACCGCGTAACCCTCGCAGGTGGCACTCGAGAACGCCGGCAGGGCGAAGGGAGCGATGACGTCGTCTGCCAGCCGACAGCCGCGTGCGTCCAGCAGGCCCAGTTCGAAAGGGGGAAGTGGAGCGATCCCGGACAGCACGTCCGCGAGATGTGCTTCGACCGAACGTTCCACTACCGGTCCCCGTCCGGGAAGTCATCGCCGACGAAGTCGCGCAGCCAGGTACGCAGGCCGTCACCAAGGTCAGGGCGTCGCACCGCCAGCCTGATGGTTGCCTGCAGCCACCCCAACTTGTCGCCGGTGTCGTACCGGCGGCCGGTGAAGACGATGCCGTGCACACCACCACCCTGCTCGGGCGGCAGCGTCGCCAGCACCCGCAGGGCATCGGTGAGCTGGATCTCGCCTGAGCGGCCGGGCGGCGTCACCTCGAGCACGGAGAAGACGGCGGGATCGAGCACGTACCGACCGATCACCGCGTAATCGCTGGGAGCCTGGTCCGCCGGCGGCTTCTCCACCAGGTCGAGAACCCGCATGACGTCAGGCTCGTCGGTGGGCGCGACATCCGCGACTCCGTACAGCGGGAGCGCCTCGCGCACCATGCGCATGAGCGCGATGACGCTGCCGCCTCGCTGCTTTCGCACCTCGATCATGCGCGAGAGCAGATGGTCGCGTTCATCGATGAGGTCGTCCCCGAGCAGCACCGCAAAGGGCTCTTGGCCCACGTGATCCGCGGCCTGCAACACCGCATGCCCGAGGCCGCGTGGATCGCCCTGGCGCACGTAATGGATGTGGGCGAGTTCGGCCGAGCGCCGGATCTCATCGAGCCGCCCGGCATCGCCACGCTGCGCCAGCGCCTGCTCCAGCTCGTAGGCGCGATCGAAGTGGTCTTCAAGTGCACGCTTGTTGCGCCCCGTGATGAGCAGGATGTCGTCGAAGCCGGCTGCCGCCGCTTCCTCGACGACGTATTGAATGGCCGGTCGATCAACGACGGGCAGCATCTCCTTGGGGGTGGCCTTCGTCGCCGGTAGGAATCTCGTTCCGAGACCGGCTGCGGGGATCACCGCTTTGCGCACCATGGCCCAACCCTACGTTCGCGGTGTGCTCACACACCGTTGCGACGTGACCGAGCTGCCCGGCTTTCACGCCGCCGCTGGCGGTTTCGAAGGCCATACGTGCGAGGATGCGCCCGTGACCTCCAACCGCGAGTTGCGACCGATCCTGCGGGCCCAGCGCGCCGCTATCGAGATGGAACACGACGAACGCTCAGTGCGCCTGGCTGATGCTGTGATGTCACATCCCATCATCGCGGCTATGCCGGTGGGCTCCTGGGTGACCTGCTATTCCAGCTACCGCGACGAGCCTCCCACTCGTGTGCTGCTGCAGCGGCTCTGCGATGCCGGTTATGAAGTGCTGGTGCCGGCGGTCGTGGGCGAACATCTGCACTGGCACGACGTCACCGGTGAGGTTGACGATCCCAGGGCCTGGACGCTGGACTCCTACGGCATCCCGCGCCCGACCACGCCGGAGATTGCCACCAGTCCCAGCGAACTGCTGGCCCTGGGCGTCCGTGTCATCATCACCCCCGGTCTGGGCATGGAGCGCAGCGGGGCACGGATCGGGCAGGGCGGCGGCTACTACGACCGCTTCTACGAGCACATCCCGCGCTTCGCGGCGGGGGGTCCGTTCCGGCTCGGCATCACGCATTTCGGTGGATTGCTGCCCGATGGCACCATCGAACTCAAGCCGCACGACCAATTGGTCGACGACGTCATCGAGGGCTAGGCGGGTCAGGAACCAAGACGCAGACCGAGTGCCGCGAGAGCGATCCCCAGCACCATCACCGAGGCACCGTAGGTGATTGCCAGTTGGCGATTGGCCTTATGACGCAGGCGGTTCTCAATCTGACCCATGAAGCCGCTGAAGGTGGTGAGAGCACCGCAGAAGCCCGTCCCCAGCAACAGCAACAGGTCATGCGAGATGGCCCCGCGACGGGCAAGTGCGAACACCAGCCCCAGGATGAAGGCGCCCAGCAGGTTGACGAAGGCCGTGCCGTAGGGCACCCGTTCGCCGAAGCGCCGCACCGAGAAACGTTCGGAGTAGTAGCGGGCGAGTGCGCCCGTGGCACCGCCGATGATCACCATGACGACCGTCATGTGCTCACGCTCCAGAGGGCGCGGGCCCCGTTGTTGCCTGCGCTGTAGGCAGCGATACCCAGCACCACGCTCCCCACCAGGTAGGCCAGCGCCACCGGCACTGCCAGATGGTTGAGTTCCACGACCAGGGTGGAGAAGGTGGTGAAACCGCCCAGGACGCCGGTCGCCAGGAAGGGTCGCCACACGCGAACCCACCACTTCTGATGGTGATGGGGATGCCCACCGTGACGTCCGACCACCTCACCGGCGACGAGCACCACACCCAGGGCGAAACAGCCCAGCAGGTTGGTGATGAACGTGGCGATCGGCAGGTCGCTCACGATGGCGGACGCCAGTCCCCAGCGTGCGACCGCACCGATGGCACCACCGATGGCCACGGCCAGTGGCACCTCTACGGATTCGACGCGATTGGACATCGGCTACACGGTTCTGCTGCGCATGAGCTGGTCGGGAATGTCGAGGTGATAGCCCAGCGCTTCGGCCGCCTGGTAAGGCCAACGCGGATTGCGCAGTGCTGCCCGCGCGATCATCACCGCGTCGGCATCCCCGTCCTCAAGGATGGAGTTGGCGGCCTGGGGGTCGGTGATGAGGCCCACGGATGCGGTGGCAATGCCTGTCGCCCTGCGGATGGCCGCACCGAAGGGCACCTGGTAGTGCGGACCAACCTTCACCTGCTGTTCGTGGGCCAACCCGGCCGTGGAGACATCGAGCAGGTCGACGCCCTCCGCCTGCAACAGCTGCGCCAGCTTGATCGACTGATCGAGATCCCAGCCCCCCTCGATCCAGTCGGTGGCGGAGATCCGCACGAACAGCGGCATGCCCGCCGGCATGACCGCGCGCACCGCCTGCACCACCTCCATGAGCAGCCGACAGCGGTTGTCGAAGCTACCGCCGTACTCGTCCGTGCGCTGGTTGCTGATGGGGCTCAGGAACTGGTGCAGCAGGTAACCGTGAGCCGCATGCAGTTCAAGCACATCAAAGCCCACGCTGATGGCGCGACGGGCCGCATCGGCAAAGGCCTGCACGATGAACGGCAGTTCGTGGCCTTCCAGGGCACGCGCCGTGGGATAGCCGTGATAGGCGTTGGCGCTGGGTCCCACCACCTGCCAGCCACCTTGCTCGGGGCCGGCGCCACCGCCAACCCAGTCAAGGTTGCGCGAGCCCTTGCGGCCGGCGTGCGCGAGCTGGATGCCGATGGGCGTTCCCATGGAGTGCACGAAGTCCACAACCGGACGCCAGGCCTCAGCCAGCTCGTCGTTCCACAGTCCGGGGCATCCGACGGAGATGCGCCCCTCGGGTACCACCGCCGTGGCCTCGGCCACGATGAGGCCCGGCCCACCGGTTGCGAAGCCACCGAGGTGCACGAGATGCCAGGTGCCCACCCGACCTTCGTCCGCGCTGTACTGGCACATGGGCGAGATCCAGATGCGGTTCTTGAGCGTCAGATCACGCAGCTCGAGCGGGTTGAACAGCGCCGGGGTCATGGCGGGAACTCCTCTGTGCGTCAGGGGCCGGGGAACGCCTCGAACTGACGTGCGCCAAGCCTAATCCGCGAGCGACGGTGGCCCGGACGGGCCCGGATATCCTTGACCCGAGCTAAGGAGCAGCAATGGCGGACAGCAGTTTCGACATCGTGAGCAAGGTCGATCGCATGGAGGTCGACAACGCTCTCAACCAGGCCAAGAAGGAACTCTCCCAGCGCTTCGATTTCAAGAACACCGGCGCCGACATCGACTGGAAGGGCGACGACGTCATCGAGCTGGTGGCCAATTCCGAGGACCGCGTCAAGGCAGCGCTGGACGTGTTCAAGGAGAAGGTGGTGAAGCGCCAGCTCAGCCTCAAATGCATTGACGCCGGCGAGCCGCGCCTCTCGGGC
>JAKAIC010000091.1 GCA_021814565.1 Actinomycetes bacterium
CGCGGCCCTCTGGGGTGTTCCCGAAGCCAGCCTGCCCGCCGAAATCGGCCGTGACGTCGATGCGGTGCTGGCCAACGCCGGCGAGTACGCGGCTCTGGTGGTTGGCGCCTTCGACCCCAACGATCTGCTCGATCCCGCAGCGACCCTTGCCGCACTGGAGTCGGTGCCCTTCGTGGTGTCACTCGAGCAGCGCGTGAGTGCCGTCACTGAGATTGCCCATGTCGTGCTGCCGGTGGCCCCGGTGGCCGCCAAGACCGGCACCTTCATCAACTGGGAGGGGCGCGCCCGCGCCTTCGAACAGGCGCAGAAGCAGTCGCACGCACTCACCGATGCACGCGTGCTGGCCATGCTTGCCGATGCCATGGATGTGCTCGTCGGCATGCAGCAGGTGCCTGACCTGCGCCGCGAGATCAAAGCCCTGCCGGCCTGGAGCGGCACGCGAGTGACGATGCAGCCGGTGCAGCCGGTGCCCACCCAGGGCACCACGCTCGCCACCTGGAACCAACTCATCGACGATGGTGCCCTGCAGGAGGGAGAGCCCTTCTACATGGCTACCGCCCGCCCCACCGTCGCCTACATGAGTGAGCACACGGCCACTGCGGTCGGCGTCTCCACCGGCGACACGGTGGCAGTCTCCACTGCTGCGGGCTCCGTCACGGCACCCGTCGTGGTCACCATCATGGCCGACAACACGGTCTGGCTGCCCACGAACAACCAGGGCTCCCATGTTCGCGCCGCGCTGCACGCAGCACACGGTGCGCAGGTAACGATCACCCAAGGAGGTGCGGCGTGAGCGCATTGCTCGCTGCCACCAGCGGTCTGGGAATGTTCGGCACCGATCCGATCTGGATCACCATCATCAAGGTGGTCTTCATCTTCGTGTTCCTGCTCACCTTCACGCTGTTCAACATCTGGTTCGAGCGTCGCATCGTCTCCTTCATGCAGATGCGCATCGGCCCCAACCGCACCGGTCCCCAGGGCCTGCTGCAGTCGTTGATGGACGCCATGAAGCTCATGTTCAAGCAGGAGATCGTGCCCAAAGCGGCGGACCGGCCCGTGTTCTTCCTGGCGCCCATCATCTCCGCATTCACCGCCTTCATGGGTTTCGCCGTGATCCCCATGGGCCCGACGGTGAGCATGTTCGGCCACACCACGCCGCTGCAGCTGGTGGATTTCCCGGTGGCGACGCTGTACGTGGTGGCCATCGCCTCCATCGGCATCTACGGCATTGTGCTCGCGGGCTGGGCCTCGGGTTCCACCTACGCACTGCTCGGCGGCATCCGCTCCTCCGCTCAGATGATCTCCTATGAGATCCCCATGGGCCTCTCCTTCGTGGCCGTCTTCCTGTACGCCGGCAGCATCTCCACCTCGGAGATCGTCACCGCACAGCAACGCGCCTGGTACGCGGTGCTGTTGCTGCCGTCATTCATCATCTACGTCACCTCCATGGTGGGCGAGACCAACCGTGCCCCCTTCGACCTGCCCGAGGCCGAGAGCGAGCTGGTGGGTGGCTTCCACACCGAGTACTCCTCTATGAAGTTCGCCATGTTCTTCCTCGCCGAGTACATCAACATGGCGACGGTGGCCGCTGTGGCCACCACGCTCTTCCTTGGTGGTTGGCGTGCGCCATGGCCGATCTCGCTGTGGTCTGGTGCCAACCAGGGCTGGCTGCCGATGCTCTGGTTCGTCATCAAGATCGTGTTCTTCCAGTTCATCTTCATCTGGCTGCGCGGCACCCTGCCCCGTTACCGCTACGACCAGTTCATGCGCTTCGGCTGGAAAGTCCTGATCCCGGTCTCCATCGGCTGGATCATGGTTGTCTCCACGGTGCGCGGACTGCGCAACAACGTCGACCTCTCGGGCGGCAGCCTCATCACCCGCGTCGGCGTACCGGTCGCGGTGCTGCTACTGCTGTGGACGCTGATCGAGGAGATCCGCGAACGCCGGGCCGCGCGTCGCAGCGAGGTGGATGCCCTCCCGCCCTATGACGCCTTCGCCGGTGGCCACCCGGTTCCCCGTCTGCCCGGTCAGGAGATCGGCTCGCGGCCCATCGACATTTTGATGAACGAGCGCAACAGCACGCAGGAGGTTCCCGGTGCTTAGGTTCCTGCCCCCGTCGCTCCGTGGCTTCGGCGTCACCTTCTCGGAGATGTTCCGCAAGGCCCAGACGCAGTCGTACCCCGAAGAGAAGGACCTCTACCCACCGCAGCCGCGTTTCCACGGCCGGCACCAGCTGAATCGTCATGCCGACGGTTTGGAAAAGTGCGTGGGCTGCGAGTTGTGCGCCTGGGCCTGCCCGGCCGACGCCATCTTCGTGCAGGGAGCCGACAACACCGAGGAGGAGCGCTACTCGCCCGGTGAGCGCTACGGCCGCGTGTACCAGATCAACTACCTGCGCTGCATCTTCTGCGGTCTGTGCATCGAGGCCTGCCCCACGCGTGCGCTCACCATGACCAACGAATACGAACTGGCTGACGACAACCGCGAGAAGCTCATCTACGAGAAGCAGGACCTGCTCGGTCCCCTGCTCGCGGACATGGTGCCGGCACCGCACTCCATGGTGGAGGGCATGCGCGAGAAGGACTACTACCAGGGCCACGTCACGGGTGCCACGCAGGCCCAGCGTGACGAGGTCGCGCGTCGGGCGCAGGCTGACACAGAACCGCACACGCACCACGAAGCAGGCAAGGGGGCGAGCGCCTGATGGGCGAAGAGATCGCATTCTGGATCTGTGCACTGCTCGCCGTCATCGGCGCGCTGGGCATGGTCCTCTCCAAGAAGGCCGTGCACTCCGCGCTGTGGGTGGCGAACACCATGATCAACCTGGCGGTTTTGTACGCGCTGCTGGGCGCCACCTTCCTGTCGCTGGTGCAGATCATCGTCTACACCGGCGCCGTGATGATGCTCTTCCTGTTCGTGCTCATGATCGTCGGCGTCGATGCCTCTGACTCGCTGGTCGAGTCCATCAAGGGCCAGCGCCTGCTGGCAGTGCTCGCCGCCCTCGGTGTCGGTGGCCTCATGGCCTCGGCGATCGGTGCCGCTACCATCTCGACCGTCGGTGTCGATGCTGCCAACGCCAAGTGGGGCGGAAACCTGCAAGGTCTCGCACAACTGATCTTCGGCCGCTATCTGCTGGCCTTCGAGACCACGTCCGCGCTGCTCATCACGGCAGCCCTGGGCGCGATGGTGCTGGCACACCGCGAGCGCTTCACGCCGCGCCCCAGCCAGCGCGAACTCTCCATCAGGCGCTTCCAGTCGGTCTCCGGGCACAAGAGTTCGCTCCCGGCCTCCGGCACCTACGCCACGCACAACGCGGTCGACACCCCGGCCCTGCTGCCCGACGGCTCGCTGGCCGAGCTCTCGGTGCCCGCGGCGCTGCGCGCCCGTGGCACCTTGCGCAAGGACATGCACGCGGATGTCGCCGAAGTGACAACCCTGGCCGAAGGCGGTGCCGCAATCGTGGGCGGATCCAGTGACAGCAACGGTGCAACGGGAGGCGACGCAGTATGAGCATGAATTCCTACGTGATGCTTTCGGCGGTGCTTTTCTCCATCGGCGCAGTCGGTGTACTCACCCGCCGCAATGCCATTGTCGCCTTCATGTCAGTTGAGATGATGCTGAATGCCGCGAACCTGGCTTTCGTCGCATTCGCCAAGGCCAACGGAGACCTCACCGGTCAGGTCGTCGCGTTCTTCGTGATGGTCGTGGCGGCAGCGGAGGTCGTGGTCGGCCTCGCCATCATCATGGCCATCTTCCGGTCACGTCATTCGGCTTCGATCGATGACGTTTCCCTGCTGAAGTACTAGGAGCGATGGATATGCAGATCCACATGCAGGAAGTCGCGGCGCTGGCAACAGCGAGCGGCGTGTCATCGATGGCATGGCTGCTCATCGCATTGCCACTCGCGGGTGCGACCATCCTGCTCGTCGGCGGTCGCCGCACCAACGCCTGGGGACACTACTTCGCCGTGCTCATGGCCCTGGCCACCTTCGTGGTCGCCGTCATACTGCTCACGGACATGCTGGGGAAGGCCCCCGAGCAGCGCGGTGTAGTAATCAGCCTCTGGGACTGGATCGCGGTCGGCAGTTTCCACGTGCCGGTGGCACTGCAGCTTGATCAGCTGTCGTTGTCCTTCGTGCTGCTCATCACCAGCGTGGGATCGCTCATCCACATCTATTCGCTGGGCTATATGGAACACGACGAGAACCGTCGCAAGTTCTTCGCCTACCTCAACTTCTTCTTCGCAGCCATGCTCACGCTGGTGCTCGCGAACAACTACCTGCTGCTGTACGTCGGCTGGGAGGGCGTGGGCTTGGCCTCCTACCTGCTCATCGGCTTCTGGCAGCACAAGCCCTCGGCGGCCACTGCGGCCAAGAAGGCCTTCATTGCCAACCGCGTCGGTGACGTCGGCCTTTCGCTCGCCATCATGATGATGTTCACCCTGGTGGGCACTGTCACCTTCGCCGGTGTCTCCGCAGCTGCGCCCAAGGTCAGCGACCACTGGCTGACGCTCATCGGCCTGGCCCTGCTGCTTGCCGCTTGTGGCAAGTCAGCGCAGTTCCCGCTGCAGTCGTGGTTGCTTGATGCCATGGAGGGCCCGACTCCGGTGTCGGCGCTTATCCACGCCGCCACCATGGTGACGGCTGGCGTCTACCTCATTGCCCGCTCCCATGCGATCTTCGATCTGGCACCCAACGCGCAGCATGCCGTCATCTTCATCGGTGGTATCACCTTGCTCATGGGTGCGATCATCGGTACCGCCAAGGACGACATCAAGAAGGCGCTCGCCGGTTCCACCATGTCGCAGATCGGCTACATGATCCTGGGCACAGGTCTGGGCCCGGTGGGCTATGTGTTCGCGCTCTTCCACCTCATCACCCACGGCTTCTTCAAGGCCGGCATGTTCCTCGGTGCCGGCTCGGTGATGCACGGCATGCACGACAGCGTCGACATGCGTCGCTACGGTGCCCTCCGCAAGTCCATGATCATCACCTACATCACCTTCGGCCTGGGCTACCTGGCCATCCTCGGCATCCCACCCTTCGCCGGCTTCTGGTCGAAGGACGAGATCATCAAGGCGGCCTTCGACAAGAGCATCTTCGTCGGGCTCATCACGCTCATCGGTGCTGGCGTCACCGCCTTCTACATGACACGCATGATGGCCATGACCTTCTTCGGCAAGGCGCGTTGGGAGGACGACGTGCACCCGCACGAATCGCCACTCACCATGACTGTGCCCATGATGATCCTCGCGGTGGGTTCAGCCTTCGGCGGTATGGCCCTGCTGTTCCTCGGCAACATCGAGACCTGGCTGGAGCCGGTGGTCGGCTTCCAGGAGGCCACCAACGCGCCCAGCGCAGCGATCCTCATGCCCTCGACCATCCTCATCGTGCTCATCGGCGCCTACATCGGCTTCCGCAAGTACGCGCTGCAGGAGGTCCCGGTGCCGGCACCAGTCAACGTCTCCTGGGCCACCGTGGCTGCACGCAAGGATCTCTACGGCGATGCCATCAACGAGGCAGTGCTCATGCGTCCCGGCCAGTGGCTCACGCGCACGCTCGTCTTCTTCGACTCCAGGTTCGTAGATGGTGTCGTCAACGGCAGCGCAGGTCTGATCGGCGTCATCGCTTCCGTGATGCGTCGCCTGCAGAACGGTTTCGCACGGTCGTACGCACTCACCATGTTGATCGGCGCGGGACTCCTCGTCGCCGTCGCGCTCCTCGTAAGGATGTCATAGTCATGCCTTGGTTGACTCTGCTCATCGTGTTGCCGCTGGTCGGGGCCGTGGTCGCCTGGATCGCCGGTGACCGGCTGGCCCGTCAGGTCGGCCTGATCGCGGCGCTCGCAACCTTCGGCGTGGCCCTGGCCATGGGCATCGCGTACCAGGCCTCGTCCACGTCCTTCCTGCAGTTCACGGAGACGCACCAGTGGATCCCCGCCTTCGGCGCCTCCTACTCGGTCGGCGTCGACGGCATTGCGCTGGTGCTGATCCTGATGTCGACGATCCTGGTGCCCATCACGCTGCTGGCGGGCTGGCACGAGATGGAAGGCGGACAAGCCACCATCAAGGGCTACATCGTCCTAACCCTGGTGCTGGAGTCGATGATGGTGGGCGTCTTCGCCGCCACCGACGTCTTCCTCTTCTACGTGTTCTTCGAGGCCATCCTCATCCCCATGTACTTCCTCATCGGTCGCTACGGTGGCCCGAAGCGCCAGTACGCGTCGATCAAGTTCCTCGTCTACTCGCTGCTCGGCGGCCTGCTCATGCTGGCCTCGCTCATCGGTCTCTGGGTGCAGGCCAAGCAGCAGCTAGGACACGGCACCTTCGACTGGGCCACGCTGTCCACGCTGAAGTTCGATGGCAGCACCGAGAAGTGGCTGTTCGCCGGCTTCTTCGTGGCCTTCGCCGTCAAGGCGCCACTCGTGCCCGTGCACACCTGGCTGCCCGACGCGGCCGCCGAGGCCACCCCGGGGTCGGCCACGCTTATGGTGGGTGTGCTGGACAAGATCGGCACCTTCGGCATGCTGCGCTACCTGCTGGTTCTGTTCCCTGCTGCATCGCTGTGGGCCACGCCCGCCATCATCGTGCTGTCGCTCATCAGCATCATCTACGGTGCGCTGCTTGCAATCGGCCAGTCGGACATCAAGCGCCTGATCGCCTACACCTCCATCTCGCACTTCGGTTTCATCACGCTGGGAATCTTCGCCTTCACCTCGCAGGGCCAGTCGGGTGCCACCCTCTACATGGTGAATCACGGCTTCTCGACAGCAGCGCTGTTCCTGGTGGCGGGCTTCCTCATCAGCCGCCGCGGCTCACGCTTCATCGAGGACTTCGGCGGCGTCAACAAGGTGGCACCGCTAATGGCAGGCACCTTCCTGCTGGCAGGCCTGTCCTCGCTGGCGCTGCCCGGCATGTCCTCCTTCGTCAGCGAGTTCCTGGTGCTGCAGGGCACCTTCACCCGCTATCCCTCGGAGGCCGTCATCGCCACCACCGGCATCATCTTGGCCGCGCTCTACATCCTGCTCATGTACCAACGCACCATGACCGGCATGCCCAGCGATGAGGTGACATCGACAGTCACCGAGCTGAACAAGCGGGAACTGGTGGCCATCGCCCCCGTGATCGCCGTGATCATCGCGCTGGGCTTCGTGCCGCAGACTTTGCTCAACATCATCAACCCCACGGTCAACAAGACCATGCAGGTGGTGGCCGTCGCGGACCCCAAGCCCGCGGTTGAAGGGACGAACTCCTGATGCTTGCGACGACTCTGACCCCGTTCGCGACGCCGACCTTCGACTACACGAAGTTGGCGCCGATGCTCATCGTCTTCGGTGGCGCCGTGATCGGCGTGCTGGTCGAGGCCTTCGTGAAGCGCGAATCCCGACGCAACCTGCAGCTGGTGGTCACGCTGCTCAGCATCGCCATCGCCTTCGGCGCCGTGCTCAACAACTACACCGCCGCCCGCAGCGGCATCGAAGCCATGGGCGCATTTGCCGTCGATGG
>JAKAIC010000092.1 GCA_021814565.1 Actinomycetes bacterium
AGGACACCGTCACCGCATCCTCTGCGTCGTCGCCGCTCGTGGAGTCGTCTCCCTGCTCGTTGTCATCGCCCTGGATGCCGGCGTTGATGGAGGCAAGGGGCGCTGGCGAAGCGTTGCTGGAGCTCAGCGGTGCAGGCGTAGTGGCTGTGGGTGTAGGAGTGGCCGTGGGTGTCGGGGTGGCGGTGGGTGTCGGGGTGGCGGTGGCGGTCGGCGTCTCGACGACGTCTGCTGCCACATGAGCGGTGGCCGGGGTGGCAGAGAAACTGCCGGAGACGGCAGAGGCCACGGCGATGCCGCCACCGAGGGTGAGGGCGAGTGCCGCTCCCAGGGCGACGATCCTTGCGTTCATCATGTTGGCGCTCCTTCATTCATGGCCGGCGTTGTTTTCCGGCTTGGTATGAACTATGCGCCGTCGCGCCTTGGCGTACACCCAGCAGGGGGTTAAGTGCTGGGAAAGTCCTGCCGCACCTTGTCGGCGGGGGCGAGCTTCACGCACCACGACGCACAGCACGCACTGAGGCAGGCACACCGATGGCCAAGCCGATCACGAACAGCAACCATGGGAAGGCCCGGGGCACACCGCCGTCCAGGACTGTGCCTGCATTCCACAGGAAGGCCCACAAGACGATGGCGCCACCCAACAGCAGTTGCGCGAGCTCCGCGCGCGTCATGTGTGCGGCGCGTCCCTCATGTTCGAGGTGGGCCACGCTCAGGCCGAAGCCGACGAGCGCCACACTCACCGCCACCGGCGCCCACACCGGTCCGGCCCAGGGAGCCGGGATGAGGAAGAGCAGGTCCCAGGTGCCGGGCGAATGCGGCCAGTCGATGAAGACCCGCAGCCACAGGTAGTAGGCGATATCCCAGACGCCGAAGGCGACGGCCGTCCACGCCAGTTTGCCCAGGGCGCGGCGCCCGAGCAGCCAACCGAGCGCCCAGAGCATCACCAGGGTGGCCAGTTCGCGGCCAACTTCGATGGCCGCGAAGCCACCGAGTGCAGAGGCATCCCGCACCGGGAAGAGTCGTGCGGGCGTGATACCGATGGCGCGCTGCAGGTAGGCCACACAGGCCGCTTCCAGGTAGGCCATGGCCATGGCGAATCCCATGACGACGAGTGCCCTGCTGCCGAAACCAGAGGTGCGCGCCTGCATGTTCAAACCATGCCATGCACTCGCGACCTGCGGTTGTACGCCGTACGACCGTGCCGCGGCGATCTGACCTGCGACCGAGGCTCAGTCCGGAATGTTTGAGTGGGGACCGGCGTTCCCAGCACAATGACCGAGTGGGTCGAAGGTCCCACCGACTTAAGGAGAAGGCATGGCTGTCACGCGTCGCGCGTCCGCGCAGTGGAATGGATCGCTGCTGGAGGGTGCCGGAGAGGTGTCATTGGAGTCGTCCGGCGTCGGCAGCTTCCCGGTCACCTGGGCCGCCCGCTCGGCCGAGCCCGCCGGCGTCACCAGCCCGGAGGAGCTCATCGCCGCCGCGCACTCCGCCTGTTTCTCCATGGCTCTCTCCAGCGCGCTGGCCAAGGCCGGCACCCCTCCCACCCAGCTCGACACCTCCGCCGAGGTCGACTTCCAGCCCGGCACCGGCATCACCGGCATCCGCCTCTTCGTGAGCGGTGACGTGCCCGGTCTGGACGCAACTGGCTTCGCTGCTGCCGCCGAGGCCGCCAAGCAGGGCTGTCCCGTGAGCCAGGCTCTCAAGGCCGTGCCCATCACCCTCACCGTCCTGTAGTCCGCAATGCACGCAGAGCGGGGGATTGCGCACGACGAGGGCGTCACCCGCCGCTCGCTGCTGGGCAGCGCCGGCGCCCTCGTAGGCGTCGGCGTGCTGCTGGGGGTCCGCGGCCTGCGCTCCACCACCAAGCAGGTGACTGCCAAGGTGATGAGCGCGGTGCTGCCGAAGCCCACCACGCCGCTTCCGGCCCTGCCGGCGGATCCGGCCGCGCAGTACCCGGGCCTCAGCACACTCATCACCCCCAACGCCGACTTCTACCGCGTGGCCACCACCTTTGACACCCCGGGCTTCGACCCCGCCAGCTGGCGACTCAAGGTCGATGGGCTGGTGCAGCAGCCGCTCACGCTCAGCTGGGAGCAACTCATCGCCCGGCCCCTCATCGAAGTCGACGCCATGCTGGCCTGCGTCTCGAACGAGGTGGGCGGGTCGCTGGTCGGCAACGCTCGCTGGCTCGGTGTGCGGCTCGACGACCTCATTGGTGAAGCGCAACCCAGCGCGCGTGCCGACCAGATCATGGGCTGGTCCAGCGACGGCTTCAGTGCCGGATTCCCCCTCGCGGTCCTGGACGGTCGTGACGCCATCATCGCCATCGGCATGAACGGCAAGCCGCTCCCGCCTGAGCACGGTTACCCGGCACGTCTTATCGTGCCCGGGCTTTATGGCTACGTGTCTGCCACCAAGTGGCTGGCGCGCCTCGAGCTCACTCGCTTCGACACTGCACAGGGTTACTGGATCCCGCGCGGTTGGTCCGCCATGGCACCCATCAAGACGGCGTCCCGCATTGACACCCCGAAGACCGCCACCACCATGGCGGCTGGCCGTCGGGCCATTGCCGGCGTCGCCTGGTCCCCACCACTCGGCATCAGCAAGGTTGAAGTGCAGGTAGACCGGGGCCCCTGGCAGGTGGCCACGCTGGGACCGCAACTGGCTAGGACTACGTGGCGCCAGTGGTGGCTGCCCTGGGACGCCACTACTGGCGATCACACCATCACGGTACGCGCCACGGACGGCGAGGGAGTCACCCAAACCAGACAAGTGCACGGCGAAGTGCCCGACGGTGCGACCGGCTGGCACCAGATTTCGGTGCGGGTGCAGTGATGTCTTGGGATTTCCCGAAGGTGTCGCCCGGCACATTGACAGCCCCGGAGCGGCGTCGAAAGACTGCGTAACGCACCGAGTGGCACGAGAGGGCGCCGCTTCGCTGCAACGCCGCGTGCCGCGCTCAACGTTGACGGGAGTGTGCCATGGACACCAGCAGGCATACCGGCAAAGTCGCCATCATCACGGGCGCAGGGAACGGCATCTGTCGTGCAACCATCCTGCGCATGGCCGCAGCGGGCTAGTGCCAGAGACCGTAGAAGACGAGGGCCGCCAACATGGCCCAGTAGCCGAAGGCCAGCAGTGACTCCATGCCCAGTCGCCGGTGCGTGACCTTCCACCAGGCCAGATTGGCAAGCACGGTGGCGGTTGCGATCACCGCGCAGTACAGGCACAGCGCGTGGATCACATACGCCGTCTGCCACATGAACCAGGTGACGAAGCCCAGCATGAAGAACAGGAGGAACTGCACACCGCGACCCAGACCCACCGAGATCGACGACTTGCTGGCCGCAACTGCAAAGGCGGTGATGAACATGGAGAACATGGCCAGACCTACGGCGGCATTGGGGACGGGCCCGAAGACCGAGGACTGCGGTGCCAGCAGGACACTGGTGCAGGAGACGAGCTTGCTGATGTTGCAGGACAGAATCGCGTGCGGGTCCTCGGCCAGTTGGATGCGTTCGACGATCTGCGCGACGGTTGCCGCCATGCCCGCAGCGGAGGCCAGAGCGCCGACAAGCGGCCACGACCCTCGTGCACGAGCCATCATGAACGCAATACTTCCATGGTCTCCAAGGCGATCTCGAGTTCTTCGTTGGTGGAGATCACCATGACCCTGATGGGCCCTTCGCCGAGGTCAATGTGACGATCACCGGCGCTGCGGTCGAGGTTCGCGGTCTGCTCGACGGTGAGCCCCATATGGGCAAGCGGTGCGATCACTTCCTGCCGAACCTGCCAGTCATTCTCGCCCACACCCGCCGTGAAGACCACCGCATGCAGGTCAGGTACCACGCCGAAGTAGGACGCGATGTACTTGCGGAGCCGGTACACGTAGACGTCCATGGCCAGCCGCGCCTGCTCGTCGCCGGCCTCGATCATGGCCCAGACCTCGCGCATGTCGCTCTCCCCGGACATGCCCAGCATGCCGCTCCGGCGATTGAGCAGTGCGTCGATGTCGGCGATGCTGTATCCGGCCTCGCGCGCGAGATGGAAGATGGCACCGGGATCGATGTCGCCCGAGCGCGTGCCCATGACCAGGCCCTCAAGCGGCGTCAGGCCCATGGAGGTGTCGACGCTTTGGCCGTTGCGCACAGCCGTGATCGAAGCGCCGTTGCCGATGTGGGCGATGATGAGGTTCACCGCGTCGGCCGCCACCCCCAACATCTGCGCCGCGCGATGCGTGACGTAACGATGGCTTGAGCCGTGGAAGCCGTAACGACGGATGCCGAACCTGCGCGCCACCTCGCGATCGATGGCGTAGGTGTAGGCGTGTGCCGGGATGGTGGCGTGGAAGGAGGTGTCGAAGACTGCCACATTGGGGATGGACGGCAGTGCCTCCAGCATGGCCTCGATGCCGTGCAGGTGCGCTGCATTGTGCAGCGGAGCCAGGGGAATGAGCGATCTGATGCCCTGCAGCGTGGATTCGGTGATGCGCTCAGGGCCGGGGAAGAGCGGCCCGCCCTGCACCACACGGTGACCGATGCCACGGATGCCTGCGGTGTCGATGCCGGCATCTGCGAACTGCTGCAGCATCTCCCGGATGGCGACACGGTGATCGGTGACGCGCTCAAGCAGTCCCTTGGTGATGACGGTGCCGGTGTCGGGTTCCAGCAACTGGTACTTCAGCGAGGAGGAGCCGGCGTTGATGACGAGGATGCGCTCGCTCATGCCGACACCGGTGCGGTCGCGGCCTGCAGCGCGGTGATGGCGACGGTGTTCACGATGTCCGGCACCGTGCACCCACGGGAGAGGTCGTTCACCGGTTTGCGCAGCCCCTGCAGGATAGGACCGATCGCCACGGCATTGGCTGCGCGCTGCACGGCCTTGTACGCGGTGTTGCCCGCATTGAGGTCAGGGAAGATCAACACGGTGGCGTGACCAGCGACGGGATTGCCCGGCATCTTGGAGGCGCCCACCTCCGCGTCCACCGCCGCGTCGTACTGGATGGGGCCGGCCAGCGGCAGGTCGGGATGGGTACCGGCGACGAGCTCCGTGGCCTTGCGCACCTTGTCGACATCCACGCCGGAGCCTGACTCGCCCGTGGAGTAGGAGAGCATGGCCACGCGCGGTTCGATGCCGAAGGCCACGGCGGTATCGGCCGTGGAGGCAGCGATCTCCGCCAGCTGCTCGGCTGAGGGATCGGGGTTCACTGCGCAGTCGGCGAAGGCCAGGACGCGATCGGGCAGGCACATCAGGAAGGTGCTCGATACCAAGGAGGTGCCCGGCACCGTCTTGATGATCTCCAGCGCCGGTCGAATGGTCTCTGCAGTGGTGTGAACCGCACCGGACACCATGCCATCCGCACGACCGGTGTGCACCAGCATGGTGCCGAAGTAGCTGGGGTCCATCATGCGATCGAGCGCGACGTCGAGCGTCATGCCCTTCTTGGCCCGCAGATCCTGGTAGATGTTGGCGAACTCGCCGCGCAACTCGGAACGCGCGGGATCGACGACATTGGCTGAGTGGATGTCGAGGCCGAGTCGCTCAGCCTTGCTGCGCACCTCTTCAGCGTTGCCCAGCAGGGTGATGTCCGCGACGTCACCGTGCAAGAGCTCGTCAGCGGCGCGCAGGATGCGCTCATCCAGGCCTTCAGGCAACACGATGTGTCGACGGTTGGTGCGCGCACGTTCCAGCAGCGAGGTCTGGAACATGAGCGGCGTGACGGCAACGGCTGCCGAGAGCCGGATGCGCGAGGCCAGCACCTCGGAATCGACGTGGGATGCGAACTCTGCAATGGCCGCAGCGATCTTGCGCCGTGAATTGGGGCGGATCTCACCGCGCAGGTCATCGAGGACCGAAAGCGTCTCCCAGGTGTCCGCGGGCACCAAGAGGGTGGGCAGGCTGCAACTCTCCAGCAGCTTCAGCACCAGTGGATCGGGACGCTCGCCGCAGGTGAGGACAATGCCGGCAGGCGAGGGCCAATCCGGCGCGGAGGCCACGGCCGCACAGGTGACGGCCAGATCATTGCGGTCGCCAGCCGCGACCAGGAGCACACCGGGCTTGAGCAGCCGCAGCACCATCGGCACGTGGCCCGAGCCGGCGACGTACTGATCGATCTCACGCTGCAGGGCCTCACCCTCACCGACGATGATCTGCCCGCCGATACCGCGGGCGACCTCCTCGATGGTGAGTGCCGAGAGCACCGGCACCTCACGCAGCACGAACACCGGCTCGAAATCCGAGACTGTGCTGCTCGGCTTGAGGGCCGCGGCATACGCCTCGTAGTCGACCGCCTGCACCCGATTGACGATGGTGGCGATCACCGAGCAGTCGTACTCGGCGAAGAGGTGACGCTTGTGCCCGATGGAGGCGGTGATGGCATCGATGCTGCGGTTGTAGCCGTTGAGCACCGAGATCACGGGTGCGCCGAGATTGGCCGCCAGCATGGCGTTGAGCTCAAGCTCGGTGGACGACGTGGGTCCCGTGTAGTCGGTGCCGATGATGACCATGAAGTCGAAGCGCGGACGCAATGCCGAGAACTTCTCGACGGCCAGCTCGATGACCTTCTCCGGTTGCCCGGACTCGTAGAACTCGGCGGCTTCCGCGTAGGTCATCCCGTAGGCCTCCGCCGGATCGATGTCGATCCCGTAGCGGGACACCAGCAGCTCGATGAGCGCATCGGGCCCGCTCTTCTGGGACACGATGGGGCGGAAGATGCCGATGCGGGCAACCTGCCGGGCCAGTACCTCCATCACCCCCAGGGCAACGACCGCCTTGCCCGCGCGAACATGCGCGGAGGTGATGTAGAGGCTGCTGGACACGACGCTCCGTTCGACGTGCGCAGCCTACCGGAGGTCCAGAAAGCCTTTGCTGTCAACGGCCCTTTCGGGACTTTCGGTCCGCTGACTTCCAACGCGGCTTGTCGATCTGCTTGCGATTGGGACGGCTGGCCGTGGCTGTGCGATCGCGTGGTGCACGCTCTTCACGAAGTGGCCGCTCGGTGCGCGGACGGTCGTCACGCGGACGGTCGTCACGGAAGGCAGGACGTTCACTGCGGAAGCCGGGACGGTCTGTGCGAGGACGGTCATCACGCGGTCGGTCGTCACGGAAGGCAGGACGTTCACTGCGGAAGCCGGGACGGTCATCACGGAAGGCGGGACGGTCTGTGCGGAATGCTGGACGTTCACTGCGGAAGCCGGGACGGTCGTCGCGCGGACGGTCGTCACGGAAGGCAGGGCGTTCACTGCGGTACGGACGATCTGTGCGAGGACGGTCATCACGCTGTCGGTCATCACGCGGACGGTCGTCGCGGAAGGCAGGACGTTCACTGCGGTACGGACGATCTGTGCGCGGACGGTCATCGCGCGGACGGTCGTCGCGGAAGGCAGGACGTTCACTGCGGTAAGGACGTTCCGCGCGCGGACGGTCGCTGCCAAGGGCAGGGCGGGCCTCACGAGCGAACTCGCCGGCCTCACGCGGGCGCGAACTGAAATGCGGGCGCTCTT
>JAKAIC010000093.1 GCA_021814565.1 Actinomycetes bacterium
TCACAATGGGCGGTGCTCACTGATCGACAGTTCTTCCCGCAGATGATCACGGCACCCTTCCATGACGGTCTGGTGGTGGTGTTCGGAATGGCCATCGTGATGTCACTGCTGGGCGCCCTCTTCTCTGCACTGCGCGGTGCGCGCTTCGTCTACGAGGAGGTGCATGCGCCGGCCCACCACGTTCACCAGCATCTGGTCGATATCGCCGCGTCCGCGGGCGCGGTTCCCGGCGAGATGGCCATGGAAAACGAGTTGCTGTGACGCCGCAACGAGTTGCCAGCGGCAGCACCGTGGACACCGCGGACCGGCTGCAGCGGGTGGTATCCCGGCTCAATCGCGTGCTGCGCCAGCAGACCAGCGGTGAGCTCACGCACGCTCAGCTCTCGGCCCTGGCCACCATCTGCCGCTTGCAGGGTTGCCGGGTCGGGGAGCTGGCTGCACATGAGGCCATAGGCGCTCCCGTGGCCACGCGCGTGGTGGCCTCATTGGAGGAACTGGGCTTCGTGGAGCGTCGGGCGGACAACCATGACGGCCGCGCCTGCCTGGTGCACCCCACGGACGCCGGGACCCAGGCGCTGCTGGCACTGCGCCGGGAACGGGCCGAGGTGCTGGTGCAGCGCATGCAGCAACTCAGTGCCGACGACCGGGCCCTGCTGGCGCGCGCGGTCCCCCTGCTGGAGGCACTGGTCACCCTGGAGTAGGCGCTGGTCACCCTGGAGTAGGCGGCTGCACTCGGAGACCGCATCCGGATTATGCGGTACCGCCACCATGCGCCGTGCCGAATCCGTGGTGAGACACGTCACCGCGCTGTGGGACTTCCGCGGGTATGACACCCCTACCCCTATGGGTATCTTGAGAAGGCGGTCTTCAAGCGCGACATGGAGGTCAATCATGCGCAAGAAAGTGCTGGTGCTCGGATCCAACTTCGGTGGGGTCACGGCAGCCATTTCCATCAAGAACAGGCTCAAGGGTGACGTCGACGTCACCGTGCTCTCGGTGAGTTCCAAGTTCCTCTACACGCCGTCACTCATCTGGGTCCCCTTCGGCGGGCGCAAGGTCGAGGACATCACCTTCGAGGTGGCCCCCACATTCGCCGCCCACGGCATCGAGTTCGTCCAGAAGGGCGCTGCCAAGCTGGAGCCCGACCTCAATCAGGTCATCGACACTGCCGGCACTGTGCACTCCTACGACTACCTGGTGATCGCCACGGGTACGCAGGTCGACCTCAACCGGGTCGACGGCTTCAAGGAGAACGCCACCACCATCGTCAATCCTGACGCGGCCAATCGCTCCGCCGAAGCCTGGCGCAAGTTCCTCCGGGATCCGGGCGACATCGTCATCGGTGCCACGCAGGGCGCCAACTGCTTCGGCGCTGCCTACGAGTACCTGTTCAACGCGTCCTACCAGCTGCGCAAGGCCGGTATCAAGAAGCAGGTCAAGCTCAACTACGTCACATCCGAGCCCTACCTCGGTCACTTCGGCATCGACGGCATGCCCACCGGCAAGTTCATGGTCGACATGTTCTTCAAGAAGGAGAACATCACCGGCTACAGCAATGTCGCCATGGACCACATCGACAAGGACAACGTGCACCTCAGCGACGGCCGCGATGTGCCCTTCAAGTACGCCATGATCATCGCTCCCTTCCTCGGCGTCGAGGCCGTCAAGTCCTGCGAGAAGATCGTGAATGCCAACGGTTTCGTCGATGTGCGGGACACCTACCAGACCAAGGCCTACGACAACGTCTACGCGGTGGGCACCGCCGCCGCGGTGGCTGCTCCCTACACCACACCCGTGGCCACGGGCGTGCCCAAGACCGGGTACCCCACGGACACCATGGCCAAGGTGGCAGCCGAGAACATCGTCTCCCAGATTCAGGGCAAGCCCGCGACCAAGGAGCAGGCCTTCGGCGAGATCCCGGCACTGTGCATCATGGACGCAGGCAACAACGGCATCTCCTTGCTCGGCGATCACATGCTGAAGCCGCGCAAGGCCGCCATCCTCATTCCCGGCCCGCAGAACCACGCCATGAAGATCGCGTTGGAGAAGTACATGCTGTGGAAGAACAAGGGTGGGTACGTCAGGCTGCCGTAGGCAGTTCCGACAACCGGTTGTGCGCACTGACCAGGTCGCGCAGGCGGTGCGCATGGAGAGGGTCCGGATCACTCCGGGCCCTCTCGTGCTGTCTGCCACCGGCGCTCACCACCAACTTCTTCCAGCCATACCCCTCCCGGTATTGTCTGCGGCATTGGCAGCGCACCGCCGTTCACCGGAACGAGTGGGCGCGTGACCAGAACTGACCAACGCTTGGAGCCATGGTGAAGCGTCAACTCCCCGGCCTTGCCCTGCTCGGCGTTCTGGTCGCCATCGCCTTCGTCGCCAACCACTTCTGGGATCCCATCAGCCCACTCACCAGCTCCGTGGTCATCGGCTTCGCCGTCGCCAACGTGATGGGGTGGCCCAGTTGGGCGGAGGCCGGCACGGCACTGGCGGGCAAGCGACTCATGCGCACCGGCGTGGCCCTCATGGGTGCCGACTTGTCGCTGCGGGCGCTGCTCAACCTCGGTGTCACCGGTGTCCTGGCCGTGGTGATCGTGGTCGCCGTCACCATCGTGGGCATCACGGGGCTGGCGCGACTTTTCGGGCTCTCCGAGGACCTGGGCCTGCTTATGGGTGTCGGCTACGGCGTCTGCGGCGCCTCTGCCATCGCGGCGGTTAAGCCGCAGACCCGGGCCAGCGAGCAGGAGGCGTCGTATGCCATCGGCATGGTTGCCATCTGCGGCACGCTCTCCATCGCCGTGCTACCGCTCATCGGTGGCGCGCTGGGGCTGAGCGATCACCTCTTCGGCATGTGGTCGGGCGCTGCCGTCCACGACGTGGGGCAGGTCATCGCCACCGCCAGCACCCGCGGTGATGCGGCCCTGCACGCCGCCATCGTCATCAAGCTGGCACGGATCGCCATGTTGGCGCCCGTTGTCCTGATCATGTCGATGCGCCATCGTCGTCGGGCACAGGGCGAGCCGGTTCTGGACGGTCAAGCCCAGGCTGCCAAGGTGCCGCTGCTGCCCGGCTTCGTTCTCGGCTTCCTGGCGCTGGCGGCTGTGAACAGCACCGGCCAACTGCCCACTGCCGTGGCCTCCGACCTGGCCACGCTGGCCAAGGTGCTCATCGCGCTCGGGCTGGCGGCACTGGGCGTGGGCGTGCGCTGGCGTCAGTTGCGCGCCATCGGGCACCGGCCGCTGCTGCTGGGGTTGCTGTCGTGGGTGCTCGTCGCGACCGTCGGCCTGGTCGCCATGCGCCTGGTGTCCTAGCCGGAACATGGAAGCGGCGGTCCCCCTGCGCGACGAGGGGGACCGCCATGCTCCGTCTCCGCAACGGCTACGGGAGGTCGAACCTGAATTCGCCTGAGGTTGCGGAGCCGGAGCGCTCGGGTCTAGATGAAGAGGAGCTGGGCGCCCTCGGTCATCTCGATGAAGTCGGAGGCGCTGATGATGCCTTCGACATCGTCACGGAGATCACTTTCCACGACCTTGTTCATGTCTGCCGAAAGACGACAGGCCCAGAGGTGGCCGCCGGCCGCGACGATCTGATCCAGAAAGTCCGGCACCTCGGGAATCTCCAGTGCCTTGAGCTGGTCCTTCAGCATCTTGGTGGCCATGCCGGTCATGGCCGGAGCCAGCGACTGCGGCATATGCATATCGCCGATGGGCAGGTGCAGGGCGGTGTTTCCTGCGGGGCTGAACTGCAGGTCGTTCATGCGCGACTTGATGATCATGTCGAAGCCCCAGAAGGTGAAGAACAGGTGCAGTTCCACGCCTTCGCCCAACGCGGCATTGCCGAGGATGAGCCCCGGATAGGCCATGTCCAGATTGCCCTTCGAGCAGATGATCGCCAGCTTGCGATCGCTGTCGTCGGATCCGAAATTCGGAATCATTGACATTTGTTCACACTCTCTCAGACACAGCCCTTGGGCTTGGGTAGGCCGGCGATATACGCCATCTTCTTTGCTGGCTTCTTGGGGAAGAGCTCGAACTGTTCCTTGACCGGGATACCGCCGACGTTCTGCACGCGGCGCGAGGTTGCGGTCTCGCCGGCCGTCTTGAAGTCATCGCGCAGGAAGCGGATGCAACGCCAGTGCGCATCGGTCAGATCGATGTCGATCTGCTTGGCGAGGATGCCGGCGATCTCCTCGCTCCACTCGTCGTATTCGGTGAGGAAACCCTCCTCGTTGACGTGCACTTGCCTTCCGGCGATTTCGATAACGGGCATGGTGACTCCTACTTCACGGGTTCAACGCGCTTGCCCGCCATGGACATCAGCGCAGGGATGGGGATCTTGCGTCCTTTGAGCAGCATGTTCCAGTAGATCCAGCGGAACGCCAGCTTGCCCATGTGGTTGAGGCGGCTCTCCTTGAGCAGCGGCATGGGACCGATGACGGGCAAGGGGAAGACGCCGGTGAGTGGCTCCGTCGTGTAGTTGAAGTCGATGAGCAGTCCCTTGCCCTTTCCGGATTCGATGAAGCAGTTGGCGTGGCCATCAAACTTGTGATGCATGGGCTTGCCCTGGACGTAATCGACGAAGTTCTCGGCGAAGAGGTCGATTGCGAAGTGCGCGACCGAGCCGGCCTTGGACGCCGGGATGTCCGAGCAGTCACCGACGGCGAAGACGTTGTTCCACTTCTTGGAAAGGAAGGTCTCCTTGTCCACGGCCACGTAGTTGAGGTCGTCACCCATGCCTGAGCGAGCCACGAAATCGGCGCCCATGTTCAGCGGCACCGTGACCAGCAGGTCGAAGGGAACCTCGCGCTCGTCCATGGAGATGAGCTTCTTCTCCTCCGCATCGACCTGCTCGATGACGAAGTCGGGCTCCAGCTTGATCCTGCGGGCTTCGAGCATGCCGCCCAACTTGGCGGAACTCACGGGCTTGGTGAAGGCGCCTTCAAGCGGCGTCACATAGGTGATGTCGACTTGCTTGCGGATTCCACGCTTCTCGAAGTAGGCGTCGGCCAGGAAGGCGAACTCCAGCATGGCCACCGGGCACTTGATGGGCATTTCGGTGATGTGGATGACCAGGCGACCGCCCTTGAAGGCGGCGAGCGCATCGCGCAGCGCCACGGATCCGTCGAGCGTGTAGAAGTCGAAGGCGCTCTTGTGCCAGATGGCGGGATCGTCCATGCCGGGCGTCTGATCCGGACGCGGTGTGGTGCCGGAGGCCACCACCAGGTAGTCGTAATCGAGCAGCTTGCCGTCGGCCATGAGCACGCGATTGGCGTCCGGCTCCACCCGATCGATCTCACCGCGTACGAAGGTGACCTGCGGAGGGAAGAACTGGGTTCGGGCCTTGAGCAGGTCGCTGACCTCGTACACGCCGAAGGGCAGCAGCAGCAACCCGGGTTGGTAGAGGTGTTGGTTGTCCTGATCGACGATGGTGATCGACCAGTCCTTGGGATCGAGCTTTTTCGCGAGTTTCGCGACCACCATGGTGCCGGCGGTTCCTCCACCGAGCACAACAAGTCGTTTCATGTTCAGCCTCCCGTGTTGGCTGCCCGAAGCCTGTGCCATGCACGGGTGCGCCCCTCAGGGCCGAAGGCCTCACGGGCGTGTGGGATGCGTTACCCCTACCGGTACTGGTTCCACAAGAGGAATTTCGCAGTGCGTCGCTGAAGAATCCATCGCTGCGACGAGCCACGGGCAGCACTTCCCAACACTTCCGTGGGACGCGATCGCACCCCGCGAACTGTCAGCTGCCCCTGGCCACCCCCGATCCCCAGCACGTGAGCAGCACCGGAAGCACGGAAAGCGGTTGCTCTTGCGCGGCGGCCCCGGCCGGCACCGGGCGCCTGCCCCGCCACCTGAGGATTCCCGAACTTTGGCGCGTTCGGGTTGCGCGGGGGGTGGGGGGTGCGGTTACGGTGCCCTCAACCACAGGGAGTTGGTACTCGTGAAAGCCCTCGTTATCGGAGCGGGCGGAGTAGGTAGGGCGATCGCGAATATCGCGACGCGCCGTGCATTCATCACCGAATTGGTCCTGGCAGATCGCGATTTCTCGCGTGCCGACACGGCCATCAAGCGCATTGCAGACGCACGATTCCGCGCCGCGGAGGTGAATGCCGCCGAGTTGGAATCCATTCGCGAGCTCATCCGCGAGTGCGAGCCCGACGTCGTCATCAACGCCGTGGACCCACGGTTCGTCATGCCCATCTTCCTGGCCTGCGAGATCGAGAACGTGAACTACATGGATATGGCCATGTCGCTTTCCCGGCCGCACCCCAAGTACCCGTATACGGAGACCGGCGTCAAGCTCGGTGACGAGCAGTTCGCACGTGACTGGAACTGGAGCGAGCGCAAGATCTGGGCCCTCGTCGGCATCGGCATCGAGCCCGGCCTCTCCGACGTCTTCGCCAAGTACGCATCGGACGAACTGTTCTCGCGCATCGATCAGCTCACGGTGTATGACGGCTCCAACCTGACGGTGGCCGGCTACGAGTTCGCGCCCTCCTTCTCCATCTGGACCACCATCGAGGAATGCCTCAACCCGCCGCTGGTTTGGGAGGACGGCCGCGGTTGGTACACCACCGAGCCTTTCAGCGAACCGGAGATCTTCGATTTCCCCGAGGGCATCGGGCCGGTCGAGTGCGTCAACGTGGAGCACGAGGAAGTGGTGCTCATCCCGCAGAAGGTCGACGCCCGCAAGGTCAACTTCAAGTACGGCCTGGGCGCCGATTTCATCAACGTGCTCAAGACCATTCACATGCTGGGCATGGATCGCAAGGAGAATGTCGACGTCATGGGCGTCACGGTTGCACCGCGCGACATCCTGGCCGCATCACTGCCCGATCCGGCCACCCTGGGCGAGCGCATGAAGGGCAAGACCTGCGCCGGCACCTACGTGGAGGGGCTGGACAAGCAGGGCCATCCCAAGGCCGTGTACCTGTACCACGTGGTCGACAACGAATGGTCGATGGCGCAGTACGGCGATCAGGCCGTGGTCTGGCAGACGGCGCTCAATCCCGTCATCGCCATGGAACTCATCCATGAAGGGGTGTGGCAGCCCGATGGCGTCAACGGCCCCGAGTGGTTCGACGCCAAGCCCTTCCTCGACAAACTCGTGGAGTACGGATCGCCCTGGGGCATTCGCGACCAGGACCCCAGCAACATCACCGCCTAACAGAGCCGCCGACGGCTCCTTTGTGGGGCCTTCAGCGCTGCTGAAGG
>JAKAIC010000013.1 GCA_021814565.1 Actinomycetes bacterium
CCAACGGTTAGCACGTGGGGGTGGAGCTGCCGGGAATCGAACCCGGGTCCGATGATGAGGATTGGAGCCTTCTCCGAGCGCAGCCACTGTTAGCGCATTCTCGGCTTCCCCGCGTCTCGTGGCCCGTCGGGGTAATGCAGCCCAGTCACTGTTTGCTTCCCGCTACATGCCGTGACCGCATGTGTTGGTGAGTCATCTTCACGACGCCAAGATCCACAGCGATGACATCTGTGGCTTGACGGACTTCATATGGCTAGTTACGCAGCAAGTGCGAGGCTAGCGAAGTCAGTGCGACTGTTATCGGCACTTATTGGTTTCCGGGGACGGATTATGAGGTCACCCCGGCTACTCAGCTCGCTTCTCTCGGCACGACGATCACCGTCGAAACCTGTCAGCCCCCTGTTCAGTTGTGTCGTCAGGCTACATGCCAACTCTGACAAGCGCACAACGCATAAGGCGGTATTCGCTATTCCCTCAGGGAGTTCGCAGGGAGCCGCAAGGCGTTGCCCCGGTCTGGCGCGCCCAGCTGGGCGGCCTCTCTACCCCGATTCCTGGCGCCGTGGCTGCTCATCATGGCTCCACCGTCGCATGCCCAGCGCCACCACGATGAGCACCATGAACACCTGGATGGCGATGGCCCAGGGCGAGCGCAAGCTCTCCAACAGGATGTCGCCTACGCTGCTGCGCTTCACCAACCGGGCCCCGGCGACATAGCTCGAGTAGGTGATGGTGCGTCCCAGCGCGAAGGCGAGGAGCAGCGGGCGTAAGCGCACTGATTTCATAATGCCCGCCGCAGCGAAGAGCTGCGCCGATGACAGGGGAGAGACGAAGAAGAGCGCAAGCGTTGCTGCCAGGCGGCCCCGCGTTTGCATCAGGTAGGAGCCAGCGGAGTGCATGTTCTCCACGTACCGCCTGGGCATCCAGCGCGTGAGGTGCCGCATGTAATAGGCAAGCAGCGCACGCCCAGCCGTGGCAGCCAGCACGCCCAGCAACACCAACGCAATGCCGCTGAGGCTGTAGGACAGCTCGAACCACACCAGCAGGGTCCAGGTGGGTGGCGCAAATGCGGGCACCGCGTTGGCAAGGAACACCAGCGCCATCACCAGCACATACTCCGTCACCCCTTGAGCCTAGGCGCGTGCGCTCAGGGCAGGCGTTGGCAGCGCGGGCAGATGGTGGTGCCGCGGCCTGCCACAACGAGTTTGCGCAGCAGCGTGCCACAACGCACGCAGGGCAGGCCGGCGCGACCGTAGGCCAGCAGGTGCTCCTGCGACTCCCCCAGACTGCCGTCCACCTGACGGTAGTTGCGCAGGCTGGCTCCCCCGTTGGCGATGGAGGCGGCAATGGTGTCGCGGACAGCGGCATGCAGCTGACGCAACTTGCGCGTCGACAGGTCCACTGCCGGCGCCGCGGGATGCACGCGAGCGGCGAACAGCGCTTCATCGGCAAGGTAGTTGCCCACACCGGCCACGATCGACTGGTCAAGAAGCAGCGCCTTGATTGGTGTGCGGCGGCGCGAGCAGGTAACGAGGAAGTCCTCAACCGGCCAATCACCTAGCGGTTCCGGACCCATGCGGCGCAAGGCCGGTAGGTCGAGCTCACCGTCCGCGTCGCGGGTCAGTAGGAGCGCGTGACCGAAGCCGCGGATGTCGGTGAGCCGGAAGTGGAAGCACTGCCGCCCCCGTTGCATGGCCAGCAGCAGCCGCTCATGCGGCACGGGCTCGGGCAGCGGCTGACGAGCACGCGCATCCAGCAGCGCAATGGCACCCGTCATACCGAGATGCACATCGAGCACGCGCCCGTCGTCGAGCTGCATGAGAATGTGCTTGCCACGCCTGCTGATTTCCACGGTGCTGGCATCCCGTGCGAATTGCGCGCCGGCCCACTTGGGATGCGAGGTGGCGCGCGCGTCGAGGATCCGGGCGCCGGTCAGGCGCGGCGCGAGGGCGCGCGCCAACGTCTCCACCTCGGGCAACTCCGGCATCGTCATCCTCCAGACCCAGGCGATGCTACCCAGCCGTCGGTGGAGCGGATGCCCAGCAATCGGAGACGCAGACCGCTGTTGGAGCAGGTTGGTGCTCCAACAACAGGAACCTGCCCGCACAACGCGAAGCCGCCCCCACCGCTGGTGCTGGCGGTGAGGGCGGCTGGTGCGCGCTAGTTGGTCTGATCGGAGAGGCGACGGGAATCCGGCGCCTGCTTGCGCAAAGCGTTGGCGGCCTCATCGTCGAGCGCTTGGTTGGCGAGCAATTCCGATTCCACGCGCTCCTTGTAGGTCTCAACTTCGCGTTTCACGTCAGCGGCCGACCATCCGAGCAAGGGGGCCACCAGTTGCGCTACCGCCGCGGAGGCAGCCATGCCGCGATCCGCCGACTCGATGGAGATACGGGTGCGACGAGCCAGGATGTCGTCGAGATGCAGCGCACCCTCGTGGGTGACGGCGTACACGGCTTCAGCCTTGAGGTAACCGGGCGCGCCGGGGATGGCTTCGTGCAAATCCGGATCGCTCTTCAACAGGTCGAAGATCTCATCGATGAGCGAGCCGTAACGCCCCAGCAGGCGCTCAATGGTTTCCTCCGGCATCTGCGCCAAGGACGCGATGCTGTGCTTGGCGCCCAGCATGTGCTCGTACTTCTCCGCGCCCAGCAACGGGATCTTGGCCGTCCGGCACTTACCCACGCGCTTGGGGATGCCCCGCACCGCCATATCAACGGCATCTGCAGCCATGGTGCGATAGGTCGTGTACTTGCCACCCGCGGCCACGACCAGGCCCGGCAATGGGGATGCCACCGCATGCTTGCGGGAGAGCTTGGTAGTGGAGCTGCCCTCCGCGCCGCTGATGAGCGGCCGCAGGCCGGCGTACACGCCGACCACATCAGCGCGGGTGAGCGGACGACGCACGATGGCGTTCACCTGGTTCAGCAGGTAGTCGATGTCGGCGCCGCTGGCTGCGGGGTGCCCGAGATCCAGATCCCAATCGGTATCCGTGGTTCCGATGACCCAGTGCTCGCCCCACGGCACGACGAAGAGCACGCTCTTCTCGGTCTGGGTGATGATGCCGGTGTTGGAGTCGATGCAGGAACGCGGGACTAGCAGGTGCACGCCCTTCGAGGCTCGCACCCGGAAGGGCAGCGGCGCATCTGCGGCCAAGAGAGCGTGCGTCCACACCCCGGCGGCGTTGATGACCTGACGGGCCTGGATGTCGAATTCCTCGCCGCTCTCCGCGTCCAGCGCACGAACGCCGATGACGCGCTCGCCTTCACGCAGCAGCGAGACAGCCTGCACCGAGTTGGCGATGAGAGCACCGAACTTGGTGGCCGTGCGTGCCAGCAGCATGGTGTGACGGGCATCGTCCACCTGACCCTCGTAGAAGGTGATGCCACCGAGCAGATGCTCTGGACGTGCGCCCGGGAAGTTCTCCAGGGTGCGGGCACGGCCCAGATGGCGCAGGTGCGATGGCACCCCACGACCGGCACCCATGACGTCATAGACACCGATGCCGAGACCGACATACAGGCGATCCCAGAGGCTGGTGATCGGGTACACGAATTCGACGGGGTGTGCGAGGTGCGGAGCCAGCTTGTGCAGCACCAGTGCACGTTCGCGCAGGGCCTCGAAGACCAGCCCGAAGTCGAAGGTCTGCAGGTAGCGCAGGCCACCATGGAAGAGCTTGGTGGAACGGCTGGAGGTGCCCGAGGCGTAGTCGCGCATCTCGATCATGCCGGTGTCGAGTCCACGGGAGGCGGCATCAAGCGCCGCGCCGGCACCCACGACGCCGCCGCCGATGATGAGCACATCGAGCTCGCGGGAGCGCATGTGCGCGATCGCCTCGCGGCGCTGCTCTGGACTCAGCCGGTCATACTCACGCATTTCCTCATCCCGTCTCATCTGCTCTCAGTCAACCATTCCGATGCGCGATGAGCCAGTCGGCGCTCTGAGGAGCGGCGGGTGTAGATAACGGGAATCATGACCGCAAGAGCGTTGGACTGCACGGTCCCACGCGAGTGCTGGAGCGCATCGACGAGCTACTGGGCTGACGCCCCGCAGCGAGCGCGTCAGTCGAAGCGGCCTTTGCTGCGGCGACCGATGGCCTTGGCCATTTCCCGGCTGGCATCACGCTCGGCGATGGCCTGACGCTTGTCGTGCGCCTTGCGGCCCTCTGCCAGTGCGATTTCGACCTTGGCGTAACCGTTTTGGAAGTACAGCTGCAGCGGCACAATGGTGTAACCCTGTCGTTCCGTGGCGATGCGCAACTTGCGGATCTCGTCGGAGCCGAGCAGCAGCTTGCGCTTGCGCCGAGTCTCGTGGTTGGTCCAGGTGCCGAGGTCGTACTCGGGGATATGCACGTTGTGCAGCCAGGCTTCGCCGTCGTCGATGGTGACGAAACCGTCCACCAGGGACGCGCGACCAGCACGCAACGACTTCACCTCGGTTCCCACGAGTACCAGGCCGGCTTCGTAGACGTCCTTGATCGAGAAGTCGTGGCGCGCCTTCCTGTTCTGCGCAACCAACTTGCGCCCTGTTTCCCTGGGCATGGGACCAGCCTAAGCGGCTACAGCGCTTTGTCCGTTCTCCGCAGCTTCCAGATGCGGTAGACCGAGACGGCCAACCCGAGCACCCCGAATGCCCCCAGCAACACGACACCGGGGCCGGGCGCATTGACGATGAGCAGCGCACCGAGTGCCGCACCAGGCAGGCCCAGCACGGCTGCGAGATAGCGCCAGAGCACGGTTCCGGCACGCCAGGACAGCAGCAGGGAGATGCTGCTGCTGAACAGCATGACGAGCAGCATCACCAGGACCATGCGTGCGAGCGACTCCATCAGCAGGGTGAACCCATGGAGGAGATCGGCGTCTTGCGGCCGCCGAACCAGCCGCGAGGGTCGTACGCATTGCCGTCGATGCGCACCTCGAAGTGCAGATGGGGGCCGGTGGCCCAACCGGTGCTGCCCACCAGACCGATGACCTGGCCGGCCTTGACCGACTCGCCGGCCCGCACCTTGCTGGCGCTCTGGTGAGCGTAGAGAGTGGTCATTCCGCTGCCATGCGCGACCAAGGTGTGCAAGCCGTAGGGGCCACCGTTGAGCACCGAGACCACGACGCCACTGGCCGCCACGTGGATCGGGGTGCCGGTTCGTGCGCCGATGTCGAGGCCGGTGTGACAGGAGCGATAGCCGTACACCGGGTGACGGCGCGGCCCTACGCCCTGCGTGATCCGGCCACCGGGAATGGGCCAGATGAGTTCGCCGGTGAAAGTGAGCCCGGCACCCAGCTTGGAGCCCGCCCTGGCCTCCGCCTTCAGGCGCTTCAGCTCGGCGGCCATGATGTCATAGCGCTTCTTCACATCATTGCGATGCGACTGCGCGACCTTGAGCGCCTTGGCCTGCACGATGAGAGCCGCGTCCACCTGTACCTGCGCGGCCTTGGCCTTGGCGGCCGCATCCTGCGCAACCAGGGCGCTGGCGTGCACCGCATCCTTCTTCATCTGCAGTTGCGCTTCGAGCTGCTGCAGCACCAACTTCTGCTGTGCAACCTGGGTACGCACGATGGTGAGGTTGTCGATGGTGGCGGCCTTGCTCTGCGTCCACGACTGCAGGATCTGCAGCCGCTCGGTGAGATCCTCGGGCGACTGTGCGCTGAGCAGGGCATCGAACTGCGAGAGTGGACCGCTGCGGTACACCTGACTGATGAGTTGGGACATCAAGCGGTGCTCACCGTTGAGCTTCTGCTCGGTGGCCGCCAATTTGCGTGCGGCCGCGTCCGCGCGCGCCTGCGCAGCACCAAGCTCGGTCGTGGCCCTGCGATCGGCAGCGGTTGCCGCCGCCGCATTGGCGCTGGCGACGCGCAGTGCGGCCTGCGCCTTCTGCAGTGCTGCGTGCGCGACGTTGTAGGCGGCAAGCGCCTTGCGGACGACCGCGTTGGCGTTGTCGAGATCCTCGCCCACTGCCTGCAACTGTGAGTTCAGGGAGTTGATGTTGCTGTTGGTGCCCGCCGCGAACACGCTGGGCGCTGGCAGCAGCAGCGCCCAGGCCAGCGTGAGCACGATCAGGAGGCGGCGACGCAAGGCTCAGACCCGGAGGTAGCGACGCAAGGTGATCGAGGCCGCCACGACCGCGAGCAGCACGCCCGTGCCGATGACGATGGGGATGGTCCAGAGCACGACACCCCAGCCGATGAAGGTGGTGAACTGGAAGGTGGTGGCCAGCGTGTGGTCGATGAGGAAGACCTTCACCGCCACCAGGCTGAGCGCCGCAAACACGCCACCACCGAAGGCAGAGGTGGCGGCTTCCAGCACGAAGGGCAGGCGAATGGCGGTGTTGGAGGCACCGACGAGGCGCATGATGGAGGTCTCACGCCGACGCGAGAACGACGCCACGCGCATGGTGTTGGCAATTAGCAGAACGGTGACGAGGAGCATGGCGAAGGCAATGGCGAGGCCCAGTGCCTGCAATCCGCCGAGGGCCTTGAACAGCCGGTCCAGGGACTGCCGCTGGTCCTGCACGTCCTCAATACCCGGCCGGCCCGAGAAGGCCGAGGCGATGACGGCGAACTTGGTGGGGTCCTTGAGCTTCACCCGGTAGGACTCCGGCATCTGGTCCACGGTGGCGTTGGCCGCCAGCGGTGATCCCTTGAACTGCTGCTTGAAGCGCACGAGCGCCTGCTGCTGCGACTCGTAGTACACGGTCTCGACCAGCGGCTTGAGCGATTCGAGGTCGGACAGGATCTGTTGCTTCTGGACGTCGGTGACAGCGCCGCCCGCGCAGGAGGGCGCCTCGCTGACGGGACCGCAGAGGAAGATCGACACCTGGACGCGGTCGTACCAGTAGTCCTTCATCTGCCCCACCTGCGCGCGCACCAGCAGGGCCGCGCCGAAGAGGGAGAGCGAGACGCCGACGGTGACGATGACGGCGAAGGTCATGGTGAGGTTGCGGCGCAGGCCGTTACGAACCTCGGCAAGCACGAAGGAACTGCGCATCAGATGGCTCCTCCGTACACGCCGCGGGACTGGTCGCGGATCAGGCGTCCGGAGTCGAGCTCGATCACGCGCTTGCGCATCTGGTCGACAATTGCCGCATCGTGCGTGGCCATGACCACAGTGGTGCCGATGCGGTTGATGCGATCGAGCAGCTTCATGATGCCGATGGAGGTTTCGGGGTCGAGGTTGCCGGTGGGCTCGTCGGCCAGCAGGATCTGCGGCCGGTTGACGAAGGCGCGGGCGATGGCCACGCGCTGTTGTTCGCCGCCCGAGAGCTGATCAGGCAGGCGCTCCTCCTTGCCCTCCAGCCCCACCAACTCCAGCACATTGGGCACCACGCTGGCGATCTCCGAGGCCGGCTTGCCGATGACCTCCAGCGCGAAGGCCACGTTCCCCGCGACCGTGCGATTGGGCAGCAGCCGGAAATCCTGGAACACGGTGCCGATCTGGCGGCGCAGGACCGGCACCTTCCAGCCTGCCAGCTTGGTGAGGTCCTTGCCGGCCACGTAGACCAGGCCCGAGGTGGGGCGCTCCTCACGCAGCGTCAGCCGCAGAAAGGTCGACTTGCCGGAGCCTGAGGCACCCACGAGGAAGACGAATTCGCCCTTCTCGATGTCGACGGAGATATCGCGCAGCGCGGGCCGCTGTTGACCCTTGTGCACCTTCGTCACATTCTCGAATCGAATCACCAGGGCTGACTTTCGTGGGAAGGAACTGTCGGCGGTGAGTCTACGGAAGCCAGGAAAGCCGGCAGCCACGGCGCGCCCGAAAGCCGCCACCCTGCCCAGATCTTGACCGTAGCCACACAAAGCAGCCCGCCCATGCCCTCGTGGGACTCGCCGGGAAGCGTGATGCGGTCAACGATCAGGCGGGCAGTTGCTGCTGCCTGCGCCAGCGGATGGCGGACTCGATGAACTCGTCGATCTCGCCGTCGAGCACAGCAGCGGTGTTGCCGGTCTCGGTTTCCGTCCGGGAATCCTTGACCATCTGGTAGGGATGCAGCACGTAATTGCGCATCTGCGTACCCCAGGAGCCCGGCGAGTCGCCCTTGATGGCATCGAGCTTGGCCTGCCGCTCCTTGCGGGCCAGGTCCAGCAGTTTGGCCTGGAGCACGACCATGGCAGTGGCGCGGTTCTGTATCTGCGAGCGCTCGTTCTGGCAGGACACCACGATGCCGGTGGGCAGATGGGTGATGCGGACGGCGGAATCGGTGGTGTTCACGCCCTGACCGCCGGGACCGGATGAGCGGTACACATCCACGCGGATGTCGTCGTCGGGGATCTCCACGTTGTCAGCCTCGTCAAGCGCGGGGATGACGTCCACGCGCGCAAAGGAGGTCTGCCGCCGGCCCTGGTTGTCGAAGGGCGAGATGCGGACCAGCCGGTGGGTGCCGGCCTCGACCGAGAGGGTGCCGTAGGCGTAGGGGGCATGCACGGCGAATTCGGCGGACTTGATTCCTGCTTCCTCCGCGTAGGAGACGTCGAAGACCTCTGTGGGCCAGCCATGGCGCTCGCAGTAGCGGAGGTACATGCGAAGCAGCATCTCCGTCCAGTCGGCGGCATCCACGCCACCGGCACCGGCTTGCACCGTGATCACAGCCTCACGGGAGTCGTACTCGCCGCTCAACAGCGTGCGCACCTCCAGTTCGGAGACCATGTGCTCGAGCTCGGTGATCTCCTTGTCCGCTTCGGCCAGGGAGTCGGCATCGGCCTCCGCCTCGGCCAGCTCGAGCAGGATGGGGACGTCATCAACGCGCCGGCGCAGCGTCACCACGCGGTTGCGTTCCGCCTGCAGGTAGGAGAGGCGGGACGTCACCTTCTGCGCATGCGCCTGATCGTTCCAGAGGGTGGGTTCGGCCGCCTGCTCCTCGAGCTCGGCTATGTCACGACCCATCTTGGGCAGGTCGAGCACCCTTTCGATATTGCGCAGGGTCGCGTCGACCTCGGACCAGGTTTCTCGCGGATCAGCCATGAGGGACGATTCTACTTGCCACTGCAGGGCTTCCAGCGTCAGAGCCGCGTAGGCATGGCCGCTGCTGCGCTGGCCCGGATGCGCAGGCTGTCATCGGTGACGAAGCCGGAGATGAGTGCGGGCACTGCTGCGGACACCGTGACCTCCACGGTGGTCAGGTTCACGTCCACGGCCTCGAGTCGCACGTCGGTGAGGCGAGCGTCATCGACACCGTCTACCGCGGCCTGGGCCAGGTTGCGAGCCGCTTGGGGGTCCAGGCGGAGCACATCGTCAACGCCGCCGGTGTACACCGCGGCCAGGTCCACGGCGTTGGCCGCAGCCAGTGCCGCTGTGTCTGCCACCGTCAGCAGTGCGGACCGGCGCATGAAGAGGTTGGAGGTGTCAGCCAGGACCAGGGTGACGAGCAGTACCAGCAGCACCCCGCCGAGTGCGGTGATGAGCACCGTGCCCTCGTCGCGCCTCACGCCGGCGCCTGACGATAGGGCTCCATGACGAATACATTCGAAGCGCGCAGGGGCAGATTGCCATTGAATGGTGGCACCCCCACTCGTGCCGTGGTCTGTATCAGGACACGGACGGTGGCGCCGGGCATGAGGCAGTTGGCGGTGTCGCAGGTGACGGAGACCTGGTCGCTGGTGATGGTGAGGCCGTGGTTGCGCCCGGCTAGATAGGCCGAGCGCCAGGCCGCGTAACGACCGGTGGTGTCCACATCGGAGTTGGCGTAGGCGCGGGCCGCCATCTGCGCGGCACCGTTGACACCGAAGACAGCGGATTGCAGCTGCGAAAGCCCGATGATGCCGTATACCAGCGGGATCATGAGAATGACCGCGACACCGATGAACTCGAGGCTGGCGTTACCAGCGTCACTGCGGTTCACAGCGCCCAGACCTCGTGGTAGGCGGACGCGGTGGTCGTCATGATCGAGGGTCCGATGGGGCCCAGCAACGGCAATTGGGTTCGCACACGCAGGGTCAGGGTGTTGAGCGTTGACGTCCAGCTGATGCTGGCGATGGCGTCGTTGGGTACATCGCGCGCCATCAACACACGCAATCGACGCTCCCCCGCCGCGATGTCGCCGTTGTAGGCCGCCGCCACCCGCACCGCATCCTCCGCTGCACACGCCACGATGGCGTGCGTGTGCAGCGTGAACGCGAGCTGCAGCATGGCAAGCACCATGCCGATGACCAGCGGGGTCACCAGTGTGAAATCCACCACGGCCGACCCCCGGTCGTCAGACGCCGACTGACGACAGGGCACGGGTGAGGATGGCGTTGAGCTGGCCGTCGGCGAGCAACCAGATACCGGAGACCAGCCCCGCCGTCATCAGCGTCACGAGCACCCAGCCCGGTACGTCGCCCCGATCGCTGGTAGGCCGGCGCATCCCTTGTGGGGTGCGCGCCTGGATCCTGACGGGAGTGTGCATGTGCATTCCTTTCCTTATTGGGCCATGGCCGTGAGTTCGCGGAATCCGGGGAAGAGGGCAACCAGGACGATGGTCGGCAGCACGAAGAAGACAACGGGCGCCATCATCATCAGTTCCCGCCTGCCTGCACGCTCGAGCAACAGTCGTCGTGACTCGTTGCGGGCGTCGGCTGCCTGCGCGTGCAGCACATCGACGATGGGTGTGCCGCGCTCCAGCGCGATGCGCAGCGCATCGATGAAGCGGCCGATGCTGGCCAGCGGCAGGCGCTGCTGCACCGACGTGAGCGCGCGATCGAGATTGCTACCGCCATGGATCTCGGCCAGCACCCGAG
The DNA here is from genome assembly GCA_021814565.1 of Actinomycetes bacterium. Lineage (GTDB taxonomy): Bacteria > Actinomycetota > Actinomycetes > S36-B12 > UBA5976 > JAKALQ01. Next base: position 10,701 of record JAKAIC010000013.1, read on the forward strand.
CGAACTCGTCCACCAGCACGCCCTGTTCATGGCGCGTGAGCAGTTCCATGGCCTGCGGTAGTGCCGCCCCTGCACCGACCGCAAGCGCCAGCGATTCGGCGACGCCGGGCAGTTCGATGGCAGCGCGTCGCTGACGCCTGCGGGCGGCGCCGTCGAGTCGTCGTTCCGCGATCAGCCAGGCGCTCGCACCGCAGACCGCAAGCAGTGGCAGCGCAGCGGCCGGTTGACGGACACTGCCCAGTGTCATGATGGCGGCAAGCAGGGCCGCACTGACACTGAGCCCGACAGCGGTTGCCAGGACCACGGACAGCAAGTGCGCGGAGGGATCGGGCCTGAGGCCGGCGCGCATTTGTCGCAGCGCGATCCCTCGCAGCCGCTCCTCGCCGACCAGCCGGGTGAGCGATGCACCTGGCCGTTGGGGCAGCGGATGCAGGTAGGCGTGCACCAGCATGACGAACTGTCGCGCACGCCAGGGCACCCGGGCGGTCACGATGAGGTACAGGCCGGTTCCTCCGAGCAGGCCGAGCAGTGCGCCGACCCCGATCACGCGCCCACCCCGTCCAGCCGGGCGATGCGTCGCATGGCGGCGTAGGCAAGGACCGAACTCAAGGCAACCCCCACCAGCACCCCGGCACCCGCACTGCTGCGATAGGCCTCCACTGTCGAGGGACGCGCCGACAGCATGACGAGCACCACCCAGGGTGCGGCCACCGCCATGCGCGCGGAGTTGACCGACCAGGATTGCCGCGCCAGCAACTCCCCGCGCAACTGCAGTTCGGCGCGGATGAAGACACCGAGGGAACGCAGCACCTGCGTGAGGTCGCCGCCACCGACGTCCCGCGCCATCACCAGGGCATGGGCCACTTGATCGAAGATGCCGTCGTGGATCTCGACACGCAGCGCTTCGAGGGCCGCGGAGAAGTCGCCAGTGCGCGCGTAGTGGGCGTCGAAGTCACGGAATGCCGGCTGCAGGTTGGCGGGCGCCGGGCGACCGGCCTTGCTGATGGCCTCGGGCAGGTTGAGTCCCGCACGCACCGCACTGGTGACATCGTCCAGCAGGTTGGGCCAGGCCTGTTCCCGAGCCGTGCGTCGCCTGGCTTCGCGTCTCCGGCGCAGCGCGGACGGGATGAAGCAGGCGCTGACGGCCGCCAGCAGCGCGATGATGGGAACGCTGGTGATGATCAGCGCCACCGCTGCAGCGGCCAGCGCAGCGGCCAGGGCTGGCGCGGGGTTGCTGACCCGTCGGCTGCGACGTGCGGGCGCCGATACCCGGGGCCGGTACAGGCCATCGATCACCAGCAAGCCGCCGACGAGCAGCAGGCTGCAGATGAGCGCGATCATCGACTTCCCCTGAGCAGCGTGGAGAGGCGGAAGCCGTGCGCTTCAAATCGCTCCTCGTGTCGCGGGAACCCCACATCGCGCACCAGCCGACCATTGCGCCACGAGAACAGCGGAGCCAGTTCGATCTGTCGGTCCTCGATACGCCCGGTGATGGCCACCACCTCCTGCACGCGCCGCTGTCCCTGCGGCGTGCTGCGCAGGTGCACGACCACGTCCACGGCACCGGCCACCGTTGGCACCACAAAGGCGCTGGAGATGTTCTCGCCAGCGAGCAGGGGCAGGGTGCAGAGCTTGGTGACGGCTTCGCGTGCGCTGTTGGCGTGCAGGGTGGCCAGTGAGGGTTGACCGCTGTTCATGGCGATGAGCAGATCCAACGCTTCGCCCTGTCGAACCTCGCCGATGACGAGACGGTCGGGCCGCATCCGCAACGACTCCTTCACCAGGCGTCGCAAGGGGATTTCGCCCGTGCCCTCGAGCGAGGCGGGCCGCGTCTGCATGCGTACCCAATCCGGATGGCGCAGCCGCAGTTCCAGCACTTCCTCGCAGGTGATGATGCGTTCATGCGCCGGCACCGAAGCCAGCAGACAACCCAGCAGTGTGGTCTTGCCTGCGCCGGTGCCACCAGCCACCATGATGTTGAGCCCGCTCACCACGGCCGCGTGCAGGAAGGATGCGGCCTGCTGCGTGAACAGGCCGCCTGCTGCCAGTTCATGCACCGTCTCCGCCCGGGCGATGAACTTGCGGATGTTGACGCTCCAGTGGCCGGGCACGATGTCCGGGATCACGGCGTGCAGCCGACTGCCGTCCGGCAGGGTGGCGTCTACAAAGGGACTGCTGAGGTCGAGCCGGCGCCCGGTGCCGCGCAGCATGCGTTCGACAAGATCGCGCACAGCCGAATCGGTAAGCATGACCGTGGTGAGTTCACTGCGTCCGTCGCGCGAGATGAAAATCCGGTCTGGGGCGTTGATCCACAGTTCTTCGACGCTGGGATCGTCCAGCAGCGGCTGCAGGGCCCCGAAGCCCGGGTCCACAAGTGCCAGTGCAGCGGTCATGGGCGGAACCCATCACGACAGCCCCTGTGGATGACGCTTCGTCCACAGACCTTCGCCTACGGCGTAATCGTGGGCCCAACCTCGCCCGCAGCCGGCTTGGCCGCTTGCTCCCCCACGCGCTGGTCAGGCACGCAGCGGATTGGTCAAGGCACCTAGACCCTCAACCGCGACCGTCACCGTCTGGCCGTCCTTCATTGGCCCGATGCCGCCGGGCGTGCCGGTGAGGATGACGTCACCGGGGATGAGGGTCATGACATGCGAGATGAACTCGATGATCTCGAAGCAGTCGCGCTCCATGTGATCGAGCGTGGACGACTGCCGCACCTCACCATCGAGCGTGCAGGTGATGGCCTGGTCGGCAGGCTCGAAGTCGCTGACAATCCAGGGGCCCAATGGGCAGAAGCTGTCGAAGCCCTTGGCGCGCGTCCACTGCCCGTCGCGCTGCTGCAGGTCACGTGCGGTGACGTCATTGGCCAGCGTGTACCCGAGGATGTACTGGCGGGCGTCATCGCGACGCACATTGCGCGCGGTGCGGCCGATGACGATGGCGAGCTCGGCCTCGTGATCCACACGTTCGCTCTGCCATGGCATGGTGATGGCGTCGTTGGGGCCGATGACGGCGGTGTTGGGCTTGATGAAAATGACCGGCTCGGCGGGAACAGCGCCGCCCATCTCCTTGGCGTGGTCGGCGTAGTTCTTGCCCACACACACGATCTTCGACGGCAGCACCGGTGCCAGCACGCGCACTGCGCCAAGCGGCAGGACAGCGCCCGTGCTCTTCAGCTCACCGAAAGGGTGCGAGGTCAGGATGTCGACCGTGGCATCGGGCGTGGGAATGCCCCGAGCATCGAGACCGTGGACGACGCCATAGGCCACACGATCGTCCTGGCCCTCTCCCAGCAACTGGCCGGGGATGGCAACCCGTGCGACGTACATCATGCGTCCTTCCCGGTCTTGAGCAAGCCGAAGGTGAGTGCGTCCTCGAGGGCGATCCAGGAGGCGGCAATCACATTCTCGTGCACGCCGACCGTTGTCCACTCGTCGCCGCCATCGCGCGAGCTCACCAGCACACGCGTGGTGGCGCCGGTGCCCTGGGCATCGGCGAGGATGCGCACCTTGTAGTCGACCAGGTCGATGTTGCTGAGTTCGGGGTACTGCTGCAGCACGGCACTGCGCAGGGCCGCGTCGAGGGCATTCACGGGACCGTTGCCCTCGGCTGTGGCGATGACGCGCTCGCCGTTGGCGTGCAGCTTCACCGTGGCTTCCGTGGCCACCGTGCCGTCAGCGTCCTGCTCCACAATGACGCGCCAGGACTCGACGTCGAAGTACTTGGGCTTGTCCTCGAAACCGTGCTCCAGCACCAGCAATTCGAAGGAGGCATCGGAGGCCTCGAAGGACCAGCCCTTGTTCTCCAGCTCCTTCACCTTCTCCACCACGCGGGTGACGGCGAAGGAGTCCGGCAGTTCATAGCCCAATTCCCGGCTCTTGAGTTCAACCGACGCCCGGCCCGCCATCTCCGTGACAAGCACCCGCTGATCATTACCGACGAGCGTGGGGTCCATGTGGTTGTAAAGATGGGCGGAGACCTTGAGCGCGCTCGCGTGCAGGCCGGCCTTGTGCGCGAAGGCACTGATGCCCGCGTAGGGCTGGTGTGTGTTCGGCGGCAGATTGGCGATGTCGGCGATGGCGTGGCTGATGCGCACCGTCTCACGCAGCTTGCCCTCCGGCAGCACCTTCATGCCCATCTTCATCTCGAGATTAGCCACCACTGCGAAGAGATCGGCATTGCCGGTGCGTTCGCCATATCCGTTCGCAGTGCACTGCACGTGGGTGGCGCCGGCCTCGACACCGGCGATGGTGTTGGCCGTCGAGCAGCCGGTGTCATCCTGGCAGTGCATGCCGATGCGAACACCGCTGCGCGCCTTCACGTCAGCAACGATGTTGTAGACACGGCTCGGCAGCATGCCGCCGTTGGTGTCGCAGAGCACGCCCACTGAGGCGCCTGCCTCGAAGGCCCGAGTGAGCAGCTGCACGCCGTAGTCCTGATCGGCGAGGTAACCGTCGAAGAAGTGCTCGCAGTCGACGAAGACGCGACGACCGTTGTCAACTAGGTACTGGACAGTGTCGAACACCATGGCCAGGTTCTCCTCGTTGGTGGTGCGCAGCGCCTCCTTCACATGCACCACCGATGACTTGGCGACCAGGCATACGACCGGCGCTTGCGAGTCAAGCAGGGCCTTGACCTGCGGATCCTCCTGGACCTTGATGCCGGCTTTGCGCGTGGCGCCGAAGGCCACGAGCTGCGCATACTTGAAGTCGATCTCCTCCCTGGCCCGGCGGAAGAACTCGGTGTCCTTGGGCAGAGCCCCCGGCCAACCGCCCTCAATGAAGCCCAGGCCGTAGGAGTCGAGCAGTCGTGCCACCTGCAGTTTGTCAGCGACGCTGTAGCTGATGCCCTCGCGCTGCGCACCATCGCGCAGCGTTGTGTCGTAGACGTGGAAGTCGTCGGATGGCCGGGTCATCGTGTCTCCTTGGCAATGAAAAAGCCCCCGCAATGCGGAGGCTGCGCGCTGACGTAGGTCAACGCGCTGTCAAATAATGATCACCTGAGTGTTCATGGTGTCAGCAGTCTGCCAGAGACGGCCTGCCGACGGAACCCCGGGTTCCCAGGTTTCCCAGTTTCGTGCCCGATGGGGTATCCATCTGACCGCCACAGGCCCCTGCTGGTGCCATGGCTGAGTCTCGCCCAACTCCCCGAATACCAACGATCTTGAATACCAACGATCTTGCGCGACGCCGAACCTCACTTGATCCCGCATCGGTACCAACCGGGAAGCAACGACAATGGCGGTCAGATGGATACCCCCTTGGTGCCCATTCAGGCCGGCTTCCCCTCAGTGCAAGACCTCGCTGTAGGGGGAAGCCGCCCAGGAACAGCAGCAAGTGGGGGATCTGAACCTCAGTTGGACTCGACGAGCGTGTGCATCCAGTTGGCAGGGTCGGCGATGGTGCCGCCCTGGATGCCGAGCAGCTCTTCGCGCAGGCGCATGGTGACGGGGCCTGGTTCACCGTCGCCGATGGTCCAGTCACCGGCTGCCGACTTGACGCTGCCGACCGGTGTGATGACAGCGGCAGTGCCACAGGCGAAGACCTCGGTGAGCTCACCGGACGCGCATCCGTCACGCCACTGTTGGACCGAGATACGGTCCTCGGTCGCCGGGATTCCCAGTGATGCCGCCACCGTGAGCAGTGAATCGCGGGTGACACCGGGCAACAGCGTGCCGGTGAGTTGCGGAGTCATGACACGAGCCGCAGCACCACGGCCGAACACGAAGTACATGTTCATGCCGCCCATCTCCTCGACCCAGCGACGTTCCACGGCGTCGAGCCATACCACCTGGTCACAGCCCTTGGCTGCAGCCTGCTGCTGAGCGAGCAGGGATGCGGCGTAGTTGCCGGCGAACTTGGCGGCACCGGTACCACCCGGCGCCGCGCGAACGTATTCCGTGGACAGCCAAACCGACACCGGATGCACGCCGCCTGCGAAGTAGGCCCCCGCCGGGGAGGCGATGAGCAGGTAGGCGTAGCGATTGGCCGGGCGCACACCAAGCCCGACCTCAGTGGAGATCATGAATGGCCGCAGGTACAAGGACTTCTCGGGGTCGGCGGGCACCCACGCCTGATCGACCTCGACCAGCGTGTGCAGGGACTCGACGAAGAGTTCGGTAGGCAGTTCCGGCATGGCCATACGAGCGGCACTGCGCTGGAAGCGCGCCGCGTTGGCATCGGGACGGAAAGTCTTGATGGAGCCATCGGCATGTCGATAGGCCTTGAGGCCTTCGAAAATGGCCTGACCGTAGTGCAGCACATTGGTGGCGGGGTCGATGGCGAGCGTTCCGTAGGGGATCAGGCGTGCGTCGTGCCAGCCCTGTTCCGCGTCCCAGTCGATGCGCACCATGTGATCGGTGAAATAGCGGCCGAAACCAGGGTTGGCGAGGATGGCCCCACGTTCGGCTGCGCTGCGGGGATGCGGATTGATCTCGCGACGAATCGTCATGGTGTGACGCTACCTCCTGAATTCCATTGCCTGCATTCTCGCTTCACCGGCAGAACTCACGCGAAACACGGCGTGTCGCGCGAGTTCTGCCGGTGAAGCGGGTGTGGGGGCGGGGTGTGGGGGGCGGGGTGGGGGGGCGGGGTGTGGGGGCGGTCAGGCGACGCGGGCGGCGATGGCGTCGCCGATCTGCGCCGTGCTGCGCACCGCGTTGCCGCGTGCTGCGAGGTCGGCACTCACCGCGTCCTCGACGCGCTTGGCCGCCGCCTCGGCACCGAGGTGGTCCAGCAGCATGGCCACGCTGAGGATGGTGGCCGTGGGATCGGCCTTGCCCTGGCCCGCGATATCGGGGGCAGAGCCATGCACCGGCTCGAACATCGAGGGGTTGGTACGCGTGACGTCGAGATTGCCGGACGCCGCCAGGCCGATGCCACCCGCGATAGCGGCGCCGATGTCGGTGATGATGTCACCGAAGAGGTTGTCGGTGACGATGACGTCGAAACGCTCGGGCTGGGTGAGGAAGAACATCGAGGCCGCATCGACGTGGCAGTAGTCGGTGGTGACGCCCGGGAATTCCCTGGCCACCTCGTTGAAGGTGCGCTGCCACAGACCACCGGCGTGCACCAGCACGTTGGTCTTGTGCACGAGCGTCACCTTGTTGTGGCGCTTGGTGGCGCGCTGGAAGGCGTCGCGCACAATACGTTCCACACCGAAGCGCGTATTCACGGAATCCTCGATGGCCACCTCATGCGGTGTGTCCTTGCGCAGCAGGCCGCCGGCGCCGGCATAGGGACCCTCGGTGCCCTCACGGCAGACGACGAAGTCGATGTCGGCCGGGCCCTTGCCGGCAAGCGGGGTGGCGACGCCGGGGAAGAGCTTGACCGGACGCAGGTTTACGTGATGGTCGAGTTCGAAGCGCATGCGCAGCAGCAGACCGCGCTCCAGCACACCCGGCGGCACGCTGGGGTCGCCGACGGCACCGAGCAGGATGGCGTCATGCTGCTTGAGTTCGGCGAGCACGCTGTCGGGCAGCGTCTCACCGGTGGCGAGATAGCGCTTAGCCCCCAGGTCGTAGTGGGTGCGCTCGACGTTGAACCCGGCCACCGCCGACACCGCGTCGAGCAGCTTGAGGCCCTCCGCCACCACCTCGTCGCCGATGCCGTCACCGGGGATCACTGCCAATTTCAGCTGCTTCGTCATGGCAGCGAGGATACGCCCGACCGTCCAGAATCTGGGACTCGATGTATCGATATGCGAGACGGCCAGCAGCTGCAGGTCAGATCGGCGACTTCACCATGAGCGTGATGAGATCGAAGGCCACGGTGGCGGCGGCCAGCGAGGTGATCTCCGCGTGATCGTACGCGGGTGCCACTTCCACCACGTCGGCGCCGATGATGTTGAGCCCGTCCAGGCGTCGCAGCAGGTGCAGCAACTCGCGGCTGGTCATGCCCCCCATCTCGGGCGTCCCGGTGCCCGGCGCGAATGCCGGGTCGAGCACATCGATGTCGATGGAGATGTAGACGGGCAGATCGCTCACGCGTTGCCGCATGGCATCGGCAGCGCCATCAAGGCCCACGGTGTCCAAGTCACCGGCACGCAGGGTCTTGAAGCCGAAGCGGGCATCGTCGACGAGATCCATGCGGTCGTAGATGGGACCGCGGATGCCCAGGTGCATGCTGCGCTCCTCCGTGAGCAGCCCCTCCTCGAAGGCGCGACGCAGGAATGTGCCGTGCGTGGTGGGCGCATCGAAGTATGTGTCCCAAGTGTCGAGGTGCGCGTCGAAGTGGATGAGTGCCATGGGCCCGTGCTTGCGGCGGGCTTCGCGCAGCATGGGATAGGTGACGCTGTGATCGCCACCGATGGCCACGATGCGACGGTTGCTGTCACCCACGATGTCACGGGCATGGTCACCGATCTGCTGCAAGGCCGCATCGATGCTGAAGGGAGTGCAGGCGACGTCTCCGGCATCCACCACCTGCAGCATCTCCAGTGGTGCCACGTCGTACTCCACGTGGAAGCGCGGACGCAGGTTGCGCGAGGCCTGCCGCACGCCCATGGGCCCGAAGCGAGCACCCGGGCGATACGACACCGCACCGTCGAAGGGCAGCCCCAGCACCGCGATGTCGTAGTCGGCAACCTCATCGATACGCGGAATGCGGGCAAAGGTGCCGGGCCCGGCAAAGCGGGGAACGCGGGTGGCATCAAGGGCGCCGAGGGGATGTGCAACGGGCATGGGGACCTCCGATGGCATGCGTACGCGCCATCGGGCGCGGCAGCAATCGGCAACTGGGCGGTGGGGCCAAGGCCGCGCCGAACGCGCCCGGCAGCAACCCGGGCAGGCGGTGATACAGGACAAAGGACCCGACGTATCACGACGGCCTGTTGGGCGGGAATCATCGCCACAGACGTATCGTTCAGGCAACGACTTGAGAATTTGGGAGGCCGGCATGAGCAGGGCCACCGCCATGTGTCCATTGCGGCTCGACCAACCCTGCAATCTCTGCCACCCCGACGCCATGATCGGCCCCCAGGACTGTCCCACCGTGGCCATGGTCATGACCGATCCCCTGCTGCGCGACGAGCTCAACGAGCTCAAGCGCCAGCAGGCCGCGCTTGACGCGTCGCGCGCGGCCGAACGTCACGCGGCCCGCAAGGCCGCCATCTCCACCCACTACAACGCCATCTGACGACGCCCGCCGCCCCCACTTCTGCCATCTGAACGCGCGTTCAGGCGGCAGTTACCGCTTGAACGCGCGTTCAGATGGCAGAAGTTGGGTCAGACCGTCAGTGCCGGTCGCGCCAGTCGCGGTTGACGGCACTCACGATGGCCTTGAGGGACGAGGTGACGATCGAGGGATCGATGCCGGCACCCCAGATCACGCGATCACCGACCTCGCACTCGACGTAGCAGGCGGCGCGGGCGTCGCCGCCGGCCGTCATGGCATGCTCGACGTAGTCGAGGACGCGCACATCGATCTCATGCGAGGCCAGCGCCTTGCAGAAGGCGTCGATGGGGCCATTGCCCATACCGTGCAAGGTGATTTCCCGATCTGCATCGGTGAGGACGGCGGTGATGGCGGTCTCGCCGTCGATCTCGCTGTCCTGCTTCACGCTCTTGATCTTGAGTCGGCCCCAGGGTGCCGCCGGGTTGGGCAGGTACTCGTCGAGGAAGACCTCCCACATCTGCGCGGGCGTCACCTCGCCGCCAGCCGTGTCGGTGTGACGCTGGATGACCTGGCTGAACTCGATCTGCAGGCGGCGCGGCAGCTCGAGCTGGTGCTCGGTGCGCATGATGTAGGCAACGCCACCCTTGCCGGACTGCGAGTTCACGCGGATCACCGCCTCGTAGCTGCGACCCACGTCCTTGGGATCGATGGGAAGGTACGGCACCTCCCAGCGGAAATCGTCGACCTCGACGCCTGCCTCGGCGGCATCGCGCCTCATCGCGCCCAGGCCCTTGTTGATGGCGTCCTGGTGCGAACCGGAGAAAGCGGTGTACACGAGGTCGCCACCGTAGGGTGCGCGCTCGGGCACCGGAATCTGGTTGCAGTACTCCACGGTGCGGCGGATCTCGTCGATATCGGAGAAATCGATCTGCGGATCGATGCCCTGGCTGAAGAGGTTGAGGCCCAGCGTGACCAGATCGACGTTCCCGGTGCGCTCGCCATTGCCGAAGAGGCAGCCCTCGATGCGATCGGCACCCGCCAGGTAGCCCAGTTCCGCGGCAGCCACTGCAGTGCCGCGATCATTGTGCGGGTGCAGCGAGAGCACGACGTTCTCGCGGTTGGCCAGGTTGCGGTGCATCCACTCGATGGAGTCGGCATACACGTTGGGCATGGCCATCTCCACCGTGGCCGGTAGGTTGAGGATGGCCTTGCGGTCACTGCTGGGCTGCCAGATGTCGGTGACGGCGTTGCACACCTCGACCGCGAAATCGAGCTCGGTGCCGGTGAAAGATTCCGGCGAGTACTCGAAGTAGATGTCGGTGTCGGACTTCATGCGGTCCGCATACTTCAGGCACAGCTCAGCGCCGGTGATGGCGATGTCCTTGACACCCGCACGATCGAGTCCGAATACGACGCGTCGCTGCACCATGGAGGTGGAGTTGTAGACATGCATGATGGCCTGTGGCGCGCCCTCGATGGCCTGGTAGGTGCGCTCGATGAGGTGTTCGCGGGCCTGCGTCAGTACCTGTATGACCACGTCGTCGGGAATGAGGTCTTCCTCGACCAACTGGCGCACGAAGTCGAAGTCCGTCTGCGAGGCAGCCGGGAAGCCCACCTCGATCTCCTTGTAGCCCATGGCCACCAGCAGTTTGAACATCTTCTTCTTGCGACCCGGCGTCATGGGGTCGATGAGCGCCTGGTTGCCGTCACGCAGGTCGACGGCGCACCAGCGCGGCGCCTGCGTCACGCGCTTGCCGGGCCAGGTGCGATCCTCGAGCACGACCGGGATGAAGGGCGCGTAACGCTCGAACTTCATGCCGGAGGGCTGTTGCGCATTGCGAGCAGAGTAGGGGTGGTTCTCAGTCATGGGGCTTCCTCTTGTCGGTTGGGGCGGGGCTTCCCGGCATGCCAACAACCCGCGACGAGGGGCCGGTCAGGCCTCGCCGCGGCGACGAAGGAGGAGCCGCACGTTCGACATGGTGAGTGCAGGATACGGGACGAGGTCCAGTGCTCGCCAATGGTGTCCGGCCAGTGGGAGCGCCGGTCAGATATCGGTGTTGTAGTCGTGCCCCATACGCTCGGCCTTGGTGGCGAGATAGGCCGCATTCTCCGGCCGTGGCGCGATGACGAGTGGTTCGCGGCCTGAGATGGTGAGGCCGTAGCCCTCAAGGCCGGCACGCTTGGCAGGATTGTTGGTGAGCAGCCGCATGGACTTGATCCCGAGCTCGACAAGGATCTGGGCGCCAGTTCCGTAGTCCCGCGCATCGGCTTGGAAGCCAAGGGCCAGGTTGGCATCGACCGTGTCGAGCCCCCGCTCCTGCAGCGCATAGGCCTTGAGTTTGCCCAGCAGGCCGATGCCACGCCCCTCGTGGCCACCGACGTAGAGCACCACACCGCGGCCACGTCCGGCCACCGCCTCGAGCGCAGCCTCAAGCTGCGGCCCGCAGTCGCAGCGGTGTGAATGGAAGACGTCACCGGTGAGACATTCTGAGTGCACGCGCACGAGTACGTCCTCGCCGTCACCCAGGTCGCCCATGACCATGGCCAGGTGCTCACTGTCGTCGATCACGCTTCGGAAACCGACCGCGTGGAACATGCCGTAGGGCGTGGGCAGGTCCGCCTCACTGACCCGCTCCACCTGCCGTTCGTTGCGGCGAATGTGCGCGATGAGGTCGGCGATGGAGACCATGACGATGCCGTGCGCATCGGAGAACTCGCGGATCGCCGGCGCACGCATCATCTCGCCGTTGTCATGCTGGATCTCGACGCAGATACCGGCAGGGCGCAGTCCCGCCAGCCGGCACAGATCGACGGTGGCCTCGGTATGACCGGCGCGGCGCAGCACGCCACCGGGCACCGCTCGCAGTGGGAACACATGGCCGGGACGCGTGAAGTCGTTGGGCTGGGAGTTGGGATCGGCCAGGGTGCGCACCGTGATGGCGCGGTCCGCGGCCGAGATGCCGGTGGCCTCAACCCCGCGGGCGTCAACGGAAACGGTGTAGGCGGTGCCCTTTTGGTCGGTGTTCACGGCCGTCATGGGCGGAATGTTCAGACGATCGAGGTCCTCCCCCACCATCGGCGCACAGATCACGCCGGTCGAGTAACGCACGGCGAAGGCCATCAGTTCGGGCGTCGCCAGTTCCGCGGCGAAGATGAAATCGCCTTCGTTCTCGCGGTCCTCGTCGTCGACCACCAGCACCAGCTTGCCCTCGCGGATGTCGCGTATGGCGTCCTCGATGGGGTCGAGTCGCACGGTCTCGTACATGCACCACAGTCTACGGAGGGTGCTGATCCCGGACCGGCGGCCTCAGCGCCGCATGGGCACCCGCTGTTGACGGGACCACCTGCCGGAGCTGGGCAGTGGCCAGCGGTGGAAGCACCTGTGCCACCGCCAGGGCGTCGAAAGCTCTTGTGCATCAAGGCTTTCCTACTTCTCCACTGGGAATGAGGGTCTACGCCCAAGACAGTCATTGATTAGGGTTGCGGCCTACAGCGACCAGAGGACGAACCATGGCGACAAGCGCGATCCTGCTCATCGGACTGCTCATCGGAGGCATCGCCGGCACCCTCGCGGGCCTGCTCGGTATCGGTGGCGGCATTGTGATCGTCCCCATGCTCACCAGCTTCCTGGGCTTCAGCCCCTCCAAGGCCATCGGCACCTCACTCGCGGCCATGCTGCTCCCGGTTGGCGTGATGGCGGTGTGGCGCTACGCGCAGGAGGGCAACGTCGATTTCCGCGTAGCCGGCATGATGGCGCTCGGCATCTTCCTCATGGCATTGGTGGGCGCCAACGCCAATATGGCACTGGGGTCAGCGTGGGTGAGCCGTATCTTCGGCATGCTGCTCGTCGGCGTCGGAATCAAGTTCCTGTTGACCGCCTGAGCACACTGCCGCACTAGCCCTGCGACCCCAGCACCTGCTGCAGCACGGCGTCCATGGATTCCGCTACGGCGATGCTGTCCGCATGCGTCCTGAGGGGATGCTCGATTGCGCCTCCAAGGACGGCCTCACTGACGGCACGAAGCATCGGGACGTAGCCTGCTCCTTCACGTCGGTAGGTGTAATCCGTCGTGGTGGCGTTGGCACCGTCGTAGGTGGTCTGGGTGAAGCCCGCGGGATTCCAGAACTGGCCGGGGATCTCTATGGTGCCGGTGCTTCCTGCCACGAACGCCGTCAGCGGCGAGTAGGCGCGCAAGCCGTTGATGCAAACAGCACGTTGACCCGACGCATATTCCAGGGTGGCCACCACTTCGCCGTCGACCTCGTGCATGACGGTGCCGTGAGCCCGGATGGAAGTGGGCGCGCCCAGCAGCATGTGCGCGAGCGACAAGGTGTACACGCCCTGGTCCAGCGTTGAGCCGCCGGCCAGGTCCTTGGCCCACAGGCGCCAATCGGCACGGTACGCAGGAGCCGTGCAGAAGTTGGACTGCACCAGCTGCACATCACCGATCAGGCCCTCGGTAATGCGCCGTCGCATCTCCACGATGGCGGGGTTGAAGGCCGTCCACATGGCCTCCATGGCGAAGAGGCCCCGTGCTGCGGCGAAAGCGCAGAGTTCGCGAGTCCGGGCCGCACTGGTCGTCATGGACTTCTCCACCAGCACGTGCTTGCCCGCCTCAAGCGCGGCCATGGCCTGCGGGAAATGCAGGGTGTGGGGTGTGGCGATGTACACCACGTCGATATCTGCACGTTGCAACACGGCATCGAAATCAGCTGAGGCTTCCGGGAATCCGTACAGGGCGGCAGCGGCGTCAGCCCGCTCCTGGGTACGCGACACGATGACACGCATATCGACATTCTCCGTGCGCGCGAAGTCATGGCCGATCAGCTCCAGCATCAACCCGGTGCCAACCATTGCCCAACGTGTCCGTGCCATCGTTCCTCGTCCCCTCGCAGTGATGAGACAAACGCTATCCGCAGCCCGAAGGTGGAACGCCGTCGGATGCCGGTGGCGCCCCAGATGCCGGCAGTGTTTATTCGGCCAGCGAGACGACCTTGGCCATCTCGGTGCCGACTTCGTTGGCCACGCGTGCGTTCACGGCGGGCGCAACTTCCTGGTCCAGACTCAGCACCATGATGGCCTGTGTCGAGTTGGGCAGCAGACCCACCTGCATGTTGTCGATGTTGACACCCGCTTCACCCAGCAGGCGACCGATGACGCCGATGACGCCCGGGCGGTCCGCGTACGAGTAGAAAGCATGGTGTGTGCCGATCTGCACGTCGATCTCAGCCCCGTTGATCTCGGCCAGCTTCTCGATCTTGCGCGGGCCGGCCACCGTGCCGCCGACAGTGACGCGCTGGCCACCCATGGTGTCGAGCTTGATGCGCAGCAACGATCGGTAGTCCTCGTTCTCCGGCTTCTTGGTGAGCTTGGTCTCCACCCCCCGCTCCTTGGCGATGAGCGGTGCATTGACGTATGACACGGGGTCGTTCATGAGCGCCCCGAAGACGCCCTTGAGTGCCGATAGCTCAAGCACGCGCACGTCCTCCTGCGAAAGCTCACCGGAGATCTCCACGGAGACGCGGGCCACCGGGTTGGGTGCGAGCATGGCCGCGATTACACCGAGGTGCTCTGCCAGGGCCAGGTAGGGCTTGACGCTGGGGGCGAGCACGCCGCCCTGCACGTTCACGGCGTCGGGCACCAACTCCCCAGACAGTGCCAGCCGCACCGACTTGGCGACAGCGATGCCCGCCTTCTCCTGCGCCTCGTCAGTCGAGGCGCCGAGGTGCGGGGTCGCGACCACGTTGTCAAAGGCGAAGAGCGGTGAATCGGTGCAGGGCTCCTTGGCATAGACGTCGAGACCGGCGCCTGCCACGCGCTTCTCTTCAAGGGCGCGCGCCAGAGCAAGTTCATCCACTATGCCGCCGCGTGCGGCATTGATGATGATGACGCTGGGCTTCACCTTCTGCAGTGCGTCCTCACCGATCAGTCCCACCGTCTCGGCCGTCTTGGGCAGGTGCACGGTGATGAAGTCGGACTGCTCGAGGAGTTCATCGAGCGACACCATCTTGATGCCGAGTTGCGCGGCGCGTGCGGGCTGTACGTAGGGGTCGTAGGCAATGAGTTGCACACCGAAGGGTGCGAGGCGCTGGGCAACCAGCATGCCGATACGGCCCAGGCCGACGACACCGACGACCTTGTCGTTGATCTCCACGCCCGTGAACTTGGAGCGCGCCCACTTGCCGTTCTTCAGTGTCAGGTTGGCCGGCACGATGTGACGCGCCGAGGCCAGCAGCAGGCCCACCGCGAGTTCGGCGGCGGAGGTGATGTTGGAGGTGGGAGCGTTCACAACCATGACGCCGGCCGTGGTGGCCGCCTTCACGTCGACGTTGTCGAGCCCGACGCCGGCGCGGGCCACGACCTTGAGGTTCTTGGCCACCGCCAGCACCTCGGCATCCACCTGGGTGGCAGAGCGCACTAACAGGGCATCGGCCTCCACGACCGCCTTGAGCAGCGCGTCGCGGTCAGTGCCGTCGACGTTGGTCACGGTGAAGTCCGGCCCCAGCGCTTCCAGGGTGGCCGGTGAGAGTTCTTCGGCGATGAGGACGATCGGCTTTGCCATGGTGTCTCCGGAGGTCGGTGGCGACGGTCAGGGGAACGGTAACGGACGCTTGTGAAAGTTTTCACAATGTCCAGATGGTGGAACTTAGTTGGCGATTCCTCCACACAAGACGCCACGAAACTGGACATTCCGGGCGGTCGGCATGGGGGGTGCGGTTGGTGGGGGCTGCGCGGGTTCGCGCTCGGGCGGGTCGGCGGCTGACGCTCCTCGCGACGGCCACCGCGCGAGTCCGACGTTCGCCTGTCGCCCGCTGCGCCGCTGCGCGGCTCACAGGCGCCACGCGGTCGGACGCGCGTTGTCCTGCTCCTCGCTGCCGCCTCTACGCCCTCACCACAAACCCACTCCGCCCCCACCAACCGCACTCATCTGCACTGGATGGCGGAACATGACTGAGGGCCCCGGCCAGATGGTCGGAGCCCTCAGTACGGGTTGCGTGCGGCTCAGCGATCGGCCTTGCCTTTCGGTCCCCGCCGCAACGCGACATGCACAGCTGCTCGGCGGGTCGACGCAGGTCGAAGGCCGGTGTCTCGTCGATCGCGTCAGCGATCGGCCTTGCCTTCGACATAGTCGCTGTCGCTCGTCTTGACCCAGCTCATGAGCTTGCGCAGTTCGCGCCCGACAGCCTCGATGGGGTGCTGCTCGGCCTTGGTCCGGAAGGCCTTGAACTCCGGGGCGCCGGCATCCTGGTCGTCGATGAAACGCTTGGCGAACACGCCGGTCTGGATGTCGGTGAGGACGTCCTTCATGCGGGCCTTGACCGAGGCGTCGATGATGCGCGGGCCGGACACGTAGTCGCCGTATTCCGCGGTGTCGGAGACGGACCAACGCTGCTTGGCGATGCCGCCTTCGTACATGAGGTCGACGATGAGCTTGAGTTCGTGCAGGCACTCGAAGTACGCCACCTCGGGCTGGTAACCCGCTTCAACGAGCGTTTCAAAACCGGCCTGCACCAGCGCCGAGGCACCGCCGCAGAGCACGGCCTGCTCGCCGAAGAGGTCGGTCTCCGTCTCCTCCGTGAAGGTGGTCTTGATACCGCCAGCACGCAGGCCGCCGATGCCCTTGGCGTAGGAGAGAGCGAGCGCCCAGGCGTTGCCGGTCGCGTCCTGCTCAACGGCGACGATGACCGGAACACCGCGTCCGGCTTGGTACTCACGGCGCACCAAGTGGCCGGGGCCCTTGGGGGCGACCATGCAGACGTCGACATCGGCGCGCGGCTTGATGTAGCCGAAGCGGATGTTGAAGCCGTGCGCGAAGAAGAGCGCGTCACCAGGCTGCAGGTTGGGCTCGACCGACTCGGCATAGACCTTACGGGCCACGTGATCGGGCACCAGCATCATGATGACGTCGGCTTCGGCAGCGGCCGTGGCCGGATCGACGACGCGCAGGCCCTCGGCCTCCGCCTTGGCGCGGCTCTTGGAACCCTCGGCCAGACCGACGCGGACGTCGACGCCGGAGTCGCGCAGCGAGAGAGCGTGCGCATGGCCCTGCGACCCGTAACCGATGATGGCGACTACTCGGTTCTGGATGATGGAAAGGTCGGCGTCCTTGTCGTAGAACATCTCGGCCATATCGGCACTCCCTCTGTTTGCGTAAGGCTGGAAATGGTACTTGCTGTCCGCAATGTGGACTCCGAGGAGTCCGTATCGCGAGATGCCCTGCGGGGCTGTCACCCGTGATTCAGCGAGCCCAACCGGCGAACCCGGCTCGGCGTATCACAGACGGTCACGCGCTGCCAAAGGCCTTGGTGTCACTTGCCCTGGCGGTCGGTGATGGAGCGCGGGCCGCGGGCCAGTGCCACCACACCGGACTGCACGAGCTCCTTGATCCCGAAGGGCTCGAGCAGATTGAGCAGGGTCTGGATCTTGTCGTGCGTGCCCGTGGCTTCCATGGCGATCGACTCGTGGGAGACGTCGATGACCTTGCACTTGAAGAGCTCGGCCACCTCGATCACCTGCGAGCGCACCGCCTGCTCGGCGTGCACCTTCACCATGATCAGCTGATGCTCCACGGACTGCGCGGCATCTAGCTCGACGATCTTCAGCACGTTGATGAGCTTGTTCAACTGCTTGGTGACCTGCTCCAGCGGCGAGTCCTCGACGTTGACCACGATGGTCATGCGCGAAATGCCCTCCAGCTCGGTGTTGCCTACGGCCAGGCTCTCAATGTTGAAGCCGCGACGGGCGAAGAGCGCCGCCACGCGCGCCAGGACACCGGGTTCGTCCTGCACGAGCACGGAAAGGGTGTGTCGCTTCATGGTCACTCTCCTGCTTCGAACTCGGGCGCCAGGCCGCGCGCGATCTTGATGTCATCATTGCTCGTGCCGGCTGCGACCATCGGCCACACCATGGCGTCCTTGTGCACCACGAAGTCGATGACGACGGGCGCATCATTGAGCGTCTGCGCCAGCTTGATGGTCTTGTCGACGTCGGCCGCGGATTCGCAGCGCAGGCCGTGGCAGCCGTAGGCCTCCGCCAGCTTCACGAAGTCCGGGATGCGGTAGCTGTGGAGATCGGTGTTGGAGTAGCGCTCGTTGTAGAACAGCGTCTGCCACTGGCGCACCATGCCCAGCGAAGAGTTGTTGATGAGCGCCACCTTGATCGGGATTTCGTTGATGGCGCAGGTGACGAGCTCCTGGTTGGTCATCTGGAAGCAGCCGTCACCGTCCACGGCCCACACCGTGCGACCGGGCTGGGCCACCTTGGCGCCCATGGCCGAGGGGACGCCGAAGCCCATGGTGCCGAGGCCGCCGGAATTGATCCAGGTGCCCTGCTGCTTGAAGTTCAGCAGCATGGCGCCCCACATCTGGTGCTGGCCCACGCCCGAGGTGAAGATGGTGTCGTCGTCGGAGAGTTCGCCCAGGCGCTGGATGACGTACTGCGGGGCCAGGGAACCGTCGGCGAACTCCTCCCAGCCGATCGGGTACTTGCCCTTCCAGCCGAGCACCTGCTGCACCCACTCGCCGTAGTTACCGAAGTTGCCGTTCTCGCGCTCAGCCTTGAGCACGGAGAGGAGTTCGGTGATGACCTCACGGATGTCGCCGACGATCGGCACGTCGACCTCGCGGTTCTTGCCGATCTCCGCCGGGTCGATGTCGGCGTGGATGATCTTGGCGTCGGGAGCGAAGCTGGAGAGTCTGCCAGTGACGCGGTCGTCAAAGCGAGCAGCCAGCGTGATGAGCAGGTCGCTGCGCTGCATGGCACCGACGGCAGCCACCGTGCCGTGCATGCCCGGCATGCCGAGGTGCAGGGGATGCGCATCGGGCAGGGCGCCGCGGGCCATGAGCGTGGTCACCACCGGGATGCCGGTGAGTTCCACGAGTTGTGCCAGCTCGGCCGCGGCACGGGCACGGATGACGCCACCACCGACGTAGAGCACGGGGCGGCTGGCTTCCAGGATGTAGCGCGCCGCTTCGCGGACCTGCTTGGCATGCGGCTTCGTCACCGGGCGGTAGCCGGGGAGGTCGAGGGTCTCGGGCCACTCGAACTCGGTCTGCGCGTTCAGGGCATCCTTGGTGATGTCGACGAGCACAGGACCGGGGCGACCGGTGCTTGCGATGTGGAAGGCCTCGGCAATCGCGCGGGGAATCTGTCGGGGGTCGGTGATCAGGTACGAGTGCTTGCTGATGGGCATGGTGATGCCGCGGATGTCTGCCTCCTGGAAGGCGTCAGTGCCCACGGCCGAGGAGTTCACCTGACCGGTGATAGCCACGATCGGCACACTGTCCATGTGGGCATCGGCTATTGGCGTCACCAGGTTGGTGGCGCCGGGACCGGAGGTGGCGATGCACGCACCCACGCGACCGCTGGCGACGGCGTAGCCCTGGGCTGCGTGACCCGCACCCTGCTCGTGACGGCACAGGATGTGACGTACCTGCTTGGAATCCATGAGGGGGTCGTAGGCCGGCAGGATCGAACCGCCCGGAATGCCGAAGAGATCGGTTACGCCCGCGTGCTCCAATGATCGAACCAGGCTCTGTGCGCCTGTCATCTGCTCGCCCATGGTGTCATCCTTCCTGTGCCGAGATGGTTGTCGTAGCCCAACAAAAAACCCCCCAGCCGAAGGCCTGGAGGGTGCGCGCGGTAAGCCGCTTGGCTTGGGCCGCGCGCTAACTGACTACTACAAGGTTCTGCACAAGGCTGAGGGTAACGCACTGTCCACATACCGTCACCCCGCGTCTCGCATGCTGAACAGCCGACGGCTCCTTTGTGGGGCCTTCAAGCGCAGCGAAGGCCCCACAAAGGAGCCGTCGGCGGATGCAGGACGGACGCGGGTCCTAGCATGTGCGCTGTCGAAGGGACCTCGATGGACGCACCGCGCACGCCACTTCTCGATGCATTCCGGGCAGGGCGCGCATTACGACGTCGCCCCATGCAGATTCCCGGCCACAAGAACCGCTATTCCGACCTCGAGTCGGGCGCGGGCGAGCAGCCCATCGGCTTCGAATTCCTGCACGACGTGATCCGCGACGACCTGCCCCTGCAGGGCGGCGCCGATGACAATCACTTCACCAATGGCTACGACGAGGACGCCGAAGCCCTGTATGCCGCTGCCATCGGTGCCGCACACACGCGCTTTCTGGTCAACGGCTCGTCACAGGGCAATATCGCGGCACTGCTGGCCGCAGCCTCCGATGGCCAACCCATCGCCGTAGACCGCACCTCGCATCGAAGCGCGCTCGCCGGTCTGCAACTCAGCGGCGGCCTGCCCATATGGGTGTTTCCAGATTTGCATCCGGAGTACGGGCTCCCCATCGGCATCGACCCCGCGTCGCTCCAGGGCCTGCCTCCGGACATCACCGCCATTTCTGTGACCTCGCCGGCCTACGTGGGCACCATGTCCCAGGTGCCAGCCCTGGCCGCTGCCGCGCACGCACTCAACGTGCCACTGGTGGTCGATCAGGCGTGGGGTGCGCACCTGGACTGGATGCACGACACGCATGCCGGTGCCATCGCCCAGGGCGCCGACCTCGTCGTCACCAGCATCCACAAGGCGCTCATGGGCTACTCGCAGACGGCCATCCTCTCGACTTCCGGCCGCTTCATCGATTCCAAGCGTCTCGATCGTGCGGTCGACCTCACCATGACCACCTCGCCGTCGGCGACCCTGCTCGCCTCCATCGACGCCACCCGCGCCGTGATGGAGTTGTACGGTGCCAGTGCCATCGAACGCGCCATTGCGGCCACGGATGCGGCCAAGCAGGTACTGCGACGAGTAGCGGGTGTGGTGGTCATCGACGATGCGGAGATCGGCAGCCTGGTGGACCCGCTGAAGATCACGCTTTGGCTTCCGCGCACCGGTGTCACGGGCACGGCAGTGGGTGCGGCACTGTGGGCGGCCGGCCACGGCGTGGAATCCGCTGATACCGATTCCATCGTCATGAGCGTTTCTATCGTCGACGACGCCGAGTTCATCATGGAAATGGCGCACACCGTCGGCGGGATCATCGAGCAGTTGCGGGCGCCCGCGCGCGCTGCCATGCCCACTGCGCTCTGGCAGATCCGGCCCGAGGTGGTGGTGGCTCCGCGTGAAGCGCTGTTCGCCAAGCGCCGGCGCCTGCCCATGGACGAGGCCATCGGCCAGGTGTCGGCCGAACAGTTCGTGCCTTACCCGCCAGGCGTGCCGCTGCTGGCACCGGGCGAGCGCGTCACGCGCGAGCTGGTCGACGCCATCCGCTTGGCCGGTCGCATCGGACGGG
>JAKAIC010000094.1 GCA_021814565.1 Actinomycetes bacterium
CCCCTCCTCGCCGCCCACATGGAAGGAGGCGGCACCCACGCCGAAGACCGAGGTCATGGCCGCGGCCACCGCACGTTCAAAGGGGGTGACACCACTGGCGCCCATGACACCGCCGACGTTGTCGGCGCCCGTGCGCACCAACGTCTCCACGGCGACACGCACGTAGTCATCGGGGATCTCGGCGTGGGCGTCCACCCGCACGATCACCGGATGGTGGGAGGCGGCGATGGCGGCATTGAGGCCCGATGGTGTCTTTCCGCTCGGATTGTCGACGCAGATCACACGCTCGTCCCCGGCCGCCAAGCGGCGTGCGATGGCATTGGTGCCGTCCGTGGATGGGCCGAGTGCCAGCACGATCTCCATAGGCCCGCTGAAGTCCTGCTGCAGCAGGTGGGCCACAGCGGTCTCGATGTACTCCGCCTCCTGCAACACCGGCACGATGATGGAGACCCCGTGCTTCTGGTCGCTGCTCACCGACCAAACCTATGCCGAATCCTTGCCTGATCGCAGTGTGGCGGGGTGCTCAAGGGCCCACAGCAGACGGCTACCCTTGGCCCCCGGAGGGACACGTGTCACATACTCACGGCTTGCGTCGCATGGCGTCCTGGCTTTCCATCGTCATCGTCCTCGCCAGCCTTGCCGGTTGGGGCCTGTCCAATCGCTATGTCGGCGACAAGAAGACGGTCAACGTCTTCGGTGGGCTGGACCAGGCCTCACGCCCCAAGGCGGTGAACACGGCCGGCATGACGCTGCTGGCCGTGGCCGTCGACGATCGCAGCGGTCTCACCCGAAAGCAGGAGAACGCACTGCACGTGGGCCATGGTGATTACGGTGCCGCGCGCACCGACACCATCATGGTGATCCGAGTGGCACCAGGCGGCGGCGGCACCACCGCGGTGAGCCTGCCTCGTGACACCTGGGTCTCCATCCCCGCCTACACCGATACCAACGGCAAGCCGCATGCGGCCACCCAGGATCGCATCAACACGCTGCTGGAGCGCGGTGGTCCCACGCTCATGACGCAGGTGGTGGAGCAGTTGACGGGTCTTCGCATCGACCACTTCGTGTCCGTCAATTTCGCCGGTTTCCTGAACATGGTGGATGCCGTGGGCGGCGTGCCCATGTGCATCCCGCGGGCCCTCAAGGACGCGTCCTCCGGACTCGATCTCACGGCCGGCCAGCACGTGCTCACGGGACGGCAGGCACTGGCTTATGTCCGTGCCCGCCACATCGACTCCGACTTCGGGCGCATGCAGCGTCAGCAGCGCTTCCTGTCCTCCATGATGCAGCGTGTCATGTCGGCCGGCACCCTGCTCAACCCCCTGAAGCTCAACAGCTTCATCGATGCGGCCATGCATTCGATCACCACCGATGAGCAGCTCGATCGGGATGCCATCCTCAACCTGGCACAGCGGCTGCGCGGCATCAGCCTCTCCAAGGTGCGGTTCCTCACGGTGCCCATCAGCAATGGCAATGCGTTCATCCAGGGCAACTCCGTGGTGTTGTGGAATGAGAAGCAGGCCAAGACGCTGTTCACGCGCCTGGCCAATGACCAACCCGTCTTCAACACGCCCATCGGCACCGCCACCGGGACGCCGAAGGCCTCGGCCTTGATCGTGGCACCCGGCAAGATCCGCCTCACCGTGCTCAACGCCACCAGCATCACCGGCCTGGCTCGCAAGGCATCGGAGAGCCTGGCCACGGTGGGCTTCGGCTTCGCGGCGGCACCCGGCAATGCCGCCACCAGCGCAGCAACCACCACCATCATCGAATACCCGGCCTCCATGGCCACGGCCGTCAGGACGGTCGCTGCATCCATCCCCTACGCCACCACCAAGCAGACGGCCACGGTGCAGGGCATCACCATCCTGGTGGGCCGGGACTGGAAGGCCGCGGTGAGGGTGCAGGTGAGCGGAACCGCGAGTGCATCAGCGAGCGCCAGCGCCGGCACGTCGACCATTGTGAACACCATCACGGCGCCGCGCACCGCGGCAGACAGCATCTGCAAGTAGGGGGACTTGGTGAAGCTTTCAGTTCTGGGCTGCGGCTATCTGGGTGCGGTGCATGCGGCGTCGATGGCGGTGCTGGGCTTCGAGGTGGTGGGCATCGATGTGGACGAGGCCAAGGTGGCGTCGTTGCAGGCCGGACTGCCGCCCTTCTACGAGCCCGGCTTCGATGAGACTCTCGCCCAGGGTCTGGCCTCGGGCCGCCTGTCCTTCACCACCGACTACGCGGCGGCCGCGGATGCGGACGTGCATTTCCTGTGCGTGGGCACCCCGCAACGGCCCGGTGAACTGGCCGCCGACCTCACCTACGTGTTCGCGGCCGCAGGTTCACTGGCACCCTTGCTGAGCAAGCCGGCACTGGTGGTGGGCAAGTCCACGGTGCCGGTGGGCACGGCCGCGGAACTCACCGCCCTGATCCATTCACTGGCCCCCGCCGGCACGGCCGTGGATCTGGCCTGGAACCCCGAATTCCTGCGCGAGGGCTTCGCGGTGCAGGACACCCTGCATCCGGACCGCATCGTCATCGGCGTGCAGACCGCCACCGCCGAAACCCTGATGCGGCAGGTGTACGCGTCGATGATCGACGAGGGCATCCCCTTGCTGGTCATGGACCTGCCCACCGCGGAACTGGTGAAAGTGGCCGCCAACTCCTTCCTGGCCACCAAGATCTCCTTCATCAACGCCATGGGCGAGATCTGCGAGGCCACCGGCGCCGACGTCACCAAACTCGCTGACGCCATCGGCTTCGACGCCCGCATCGGCCGCCGCTTCCTCAACGCCGGTATCGGCTTCGGTGGCGGCTGCCTGCCCAAGGACATCCGCGCCTTCACCGCCCGCGCCCAGGAACTGGGCATGGGCGACGCCGTGGGCTTCCTGCACGAGGTTGACGCCATCAACACCCGACGGCGGGCCCGCGCCGTGGAAATGACCCGCAACTTCCTGGGCGGCACCATCGCCGGCAAGAACGTGTGCGTCCTGGGCGCCGCCTTCAAACCCGACAGCGACGACGTACGCGACTCCCCCGCCCTGGACATCGCCCAGATGCTCTCCGGGGCCGGCGCCAACCTGCGCATCCACGACCCCAAAGCGCTGGCCAACGCCGCCAAACGCTTCCCCACCCTCACCATGTGTGAGGACATCAACCACGCGCTACGCGACGCCGACGTGGTACTCCACCTCACCGAATGGAAGCAGTACCGCGAACTCGACCCCGCCCAAGCCGCCAAACTCGTACGCCACGCCCAACTGGTCGAAGGCCGCAACGCCCTCGACGTCGAAGCCTGGCGCGCAGCCGGCTGGCGCGTGGTCTCCGTGGGACGCGCCCACTGACGCATTTCCCCTAGGGAATGCGCGGGAATTCGATGGCCGGGCAGCGGTTCATCACCACGGTGAGGCCGGCGTCCCGGGCCCGCTGCGCTGCCGCTTCATCAATCACCGTGAGCTGCATCCACACCGCGTCGGCACCGATGGCGATGGCTTCGTCGACGATCGCGCCCACCCGACTGGCGTTCACGAAACAGTCAACGACATCGATGTGGCCGACGGCAGCCGCCGCCTCGCTGAGCGAGGCGTATCCGGGTTCACCATGCACTTCCTCGGCCCGCGGATACACCGGCACGATGCGCTTGCCGTAGGTCTGCTGCAAAGTGCGGGCGACCCCGTAGGCAGGACGCTCGGGGTTGGCACCCAGGCCCACCACCGCCCAGACCTTGGTATCGGACTTGAGCCGCGCAATGTCCGCCGCATCCGCGAATTCGCTCACGCTGTGAACCCCGTCTTCCCCCGCCGCCGACGCACGGCCTCGCCCTTGGCCCGGGCCTGGGCGGAAAGGTCGTCCTGGTAGGCACGCATGCGGGCGCGCAGTTCGGGTTCCGCGGTGGCCAGGATGCGAACCGCAAGCAAGCCGGCGTTCTTGGCGTTGCCGATCGCCACTGTGGCCACCGGAACACCGCTCGGCATCTGCACTATGGAGAGCAGTGAATCCATGCCGTCCAGGTGGGCAAGCGGGACGGGAACACCGATCACCGGCAGGGGCGTGACTGCAGCAAGCATGCCGGGAAGGTGCGCAGCACCACCAGCTCCCGCGATGATGACGCGCAAGCCGCGTTCCTCGGCAGTGCGCCCGTACTCCAGCATCTCCTGCGGCATGCGGTGGGCCGACACCACATCGGCCTCGTACAGGATGTCGAAGGACTCCAGCACATCCGCCGCCGCCTGCATGACGGGCCAGTCGGAATCACTTCCCATCACAATGCCGACACGTACATCCATGGTCATTCCTCAATGCTGCCGGCGAGATAAGCGGCCGCGTGTCTGGCGCGCCGCAGGGCGTCGTCAAGATCGTCGCTGGTGACCGTGACATGTCCCAGCTTGCGCCCCACGCGCACATCCTTGCCGTACATGTGAATGCGAAGTCCGGGATCACGCGCCATGCAGTGGCGGAATGCGGAGTAGATCTCATCGGCGGGGCCACCCAGCACATTGACCATGACCGTCCACGGTGCGAGGGCCCGTGGCGAGCCGAGGGGCAGGTCGAGGATGGCGCGCAGGTGGTTCTCGAACTGGCTGGTGTGGGCGCCGTCAATGGTCCAGTGCCCGGAGTTGTGCGGCCGCATGGCGAGTTCATTGACCAGCAGCGCATTCCCGGTGTCGAACAGTTCCACCGCCAGCATGCCGGTGCAGTCGAGCGCCGTCGCGATCTCGATGGCCAGGCGCTGGGCTTCGACCGCGCGATCCGGGTCGAGCCCGGGAGCGGGCGCGATGACTTCGGTGCAGATGCCGTCCGTCTGCACGGTGCGCACAACGGGATAGGCGGCCACCTGACCATGCGGCGAGCGCGCCACTTGCGCCGCCAACTCCTGGTGGAATACCACCCGCTCCTCCGCCAGCCAGACCGCGTGCGGCGGCAGCACGAGGTGGTCGAGGATGCGCTCGAGTTCGTCCTCCGAGGCAACCGTCCACACCCCCTTGCCGTCATAACCACCGCGGGAGGTCTTGAGCACGAAGGGCCAACCCACACGTTCGCCGAATTCACGCCCCTGTTCGAGCGTGGAGACGATGGCCCACTCGGGGCAGGGAATCCCGATCCCCGTGAGCCGTTGGCGCATCACGGCCTTGTCCTGCGCGCACACCAGCGCATGGGGGCCGGGGCGCACGGCCACGCCCCGGGCCTGCAGTTGCTCGAGGTACTGCGGTGGCACATGTTCGTGATCGAAGGTGACCACCTCGAGACCCTCGCTGAAGGCGAGCAGAGCATCGATGTCGTCATGCCTGCCGATGGCAACATCGTGCACCACCTGCGCGGCGCTCTCGCCGGCTTCCGTGGCCAGCACACGAACTCCGATGCCCAGCGCCACCGATGCCTGGTGCATCATGCGGGCCAACTGCCCACCACCGACGATGCCGATGCGCGGGTAGCCGGCCGCGATGGGAGCGGGCATATTCACGAGCAAACCCTAGTAGCGGCCTCGCTATGCTCCACGGGTGGATGGGTTCGCGAAGTTGCGTGCAGAAATCGCCAAGTTCGGCACGGTCGGCATCGTTGCCTACGTCATCGATGTCGCGGTGTTCAACCTCTTCCGCGCCGAGACCTTCAGCCCCATCGCCAACAAGCCCATCACCGCCAAGATCATCAGCTCCATCGTGGCCACCCTCTTCGCCTACTTCGGCAATCGCTACTGGGCCTTCAAGCATCGTGAAGCCGGCAGTCACAGCCAATCCCTGGCCCTGTTCGCACTCTTCAATGTGATGGCCATGATCATCGCGGCCTTCTGCCTGTCCGTCTCGCACTATGTGCTGGATCTGACCTCGGCAGCTGCCGACAATTTCTCGGCCAACATCGTCGGTACGGGCCTGGGCACCCTGCTGCGCTTCTGGGCCTATCGACGATTCATCTTCCTCGACGCCCCGCGTAGGACATCGGTCACCGATTAGCCGTCGATTGCGAAACCCACGCCCCGTGACGTCCTGATCACCGCTTGGCTGCCCGCGCTCTGCAGTTTGCGTCGCAGGGACGACACATGCATGTCCAGCGACTTCGAACTCCCCGGCAAGGGGTTCTGCCACAGCTGTCGCTGCAGTTCACCACGCGTCACGATGCGTCCGGCGTTGCGTGCCAACAAGGTCAGGATCTCGAACTCCTTGGGCGTGAGCACCAAGGGGAAGCCCTCGACCGAGGCCCGGAAGGAGGCGCTGTCAATGGCCACATCGCCCACGAACAGCGAGTCACCCACGGTGGTGCGCCGCAGCAGGGTGCGCACCCGTGCCAGCAGTTCCTGGGTACGGAAGGGCTTGACGGTGTAGTCATCCGCGCCCGCGTTGAGTGCCAACACGATGTCCGCTTCGCTGGACCGTGCGGACACCACCAGGATGGGGATCGCAGGTCGGCGTTCACGCAGTTCGCGACAGGCCTGCAGGCCGTCCATATCCGGAAGCCCCAGGTCAAGCAGCACCAGCTTCACGCCGCGCCCCACCGATCGCAGCGCCTCGGCGCCGCTGCTCACCACCACCACCTCATGGCCGGCCCGTTGCAGCGTCAATGTGAGCAGCTCTGCAGCGGCGGGATCGTCTTCCACCACCAGCATCTTGGTCATACGCCCGCCTCCGGCCGCAGCATCTCGACATCACCCACGGTGATCCGGTGCTCCACACCGGCGTCATCGACCACCACCAGGGCGCCGTCGTCATGGACGGCAACTGCCCGTGCACGCAGTGGCTCACCCACCAGACGCGCCACCAGAACCTTGGCGCCGATGGTGACGCAGAGTTCGCGGTAGCGGGTAAGTGTGAGCGGCGACGGCATATCGCGCAGGCCCCGGACGATGTTGACAATGAGTTCCTCGCGACGCGGCAGCCAGCCCAGTTGACGGCAGGAGATGGCCTCCGGGGTGGGTAGTTCCGCATCGGCGATATCGACGTTGAGGCCGATGCCCATCACGGCATGATGATGATGCAATTCCGTGAGCACACCCCCGAGTTTGCGCCAACGACCGTCCAGCTGCACCACCACGTCGTTGGGCCACTTGAGTTGTGCATTGACTCCGCATCCGGCCAGCGCCTCGACCACCACCACGCCCAGGTGCAGCGTGAACGCACTGTGC
>JAKAIC010000095.1 GCA_021814565.1 Actinomycetes bacterium
AAGCGTCTTTGAAATGCGCGACATCGATCTCTCGCTGGGCGACAAGCGCCTGCTGCACCGCGTCACCTGGAATATCGGGCCCGGTGATCGCATCGCCATCGTGGGTGTGAACGGTGCGGGCAAGACCTCGCTGGTCCGCCTGCTGCTCGGCGAGATTCGCGCGGACGGTGGCAAGCTGGTGACCGGCAAGACAGTGAAGCCGGCCTACCTGAGCCAGCATCTCGAGGAGTTGAACCCCGAGTTCCGCGTACTCGAATCGGTCGAGCACATCGCGCAGCGCGTCGATCTGGGCAAGGGGCGGGAACTCACGGCCTCACAACTCTGCGAGCGCCTGGGCTTCGGCGCGGATGCCCAGTGGACGCCGGTGGGCGACCTCAGTGGCGGTGAACGACGACGACTGCAACTCACACGGCTGCTCATGGCCGGGCCCAATGTGCTGGTGCTCGATGAACCCACCAACGACTTCGATGTGGAGACCCTTGCCGCACTTGAAGATCTGCTGGACGGCTTTGCCGGGACGCTGCTCGTCATCTCCCATGATCGTTACTTCCTGGAGCGCGTGAGCGAACGGTTCGTAGGACTGCTCGGTGATGGTCATGTGCGCGACCTGCCCGCAGGTATCGAGGAGTACCTGCGCCTGCGGTCGGACGTCGTGGCCGAAGCATCCGGCGCCGGCAACCTAGCCAGGGTCCGTCCCGCTGCCGCTGACGAACGCAGCCTGCGCAAGGAAGTGCAGCGCCTGGAGCGGCAGATGGAGAAGATCGAGGACAAGGTGGCGAAGCTGCACGCCGAGATGGCACTGCATGCCACTGATTACGGCCGCGTTGCCGAGCTCGATGGTGCGCTGCGCGCACTGCATGACGAGAAGTCGGTGCTGGAGGAAGCCTGGATGGCAGCCATGGAAACACTGGACGGCTAGGCCCACCAGCATGAACCGGGCCTCCGTACGCGCACGTCATCGTCGCATCGACCTCATCGCCTTGAGCGTCGCCGTACTCGGCATCTCCAGCTCCGGTCCACTGGTGGTTGCCTTCAGTGGACCGGTACTGCCCATCGCTTTCTGGCGCACGCTGTTGGGAGCCCTGGCCACCGCCCCCTTCGCCTGGCGACATCGCGAACGCCTGCGCCTGCTCACAGGCCGGGAATGGGCCCTCATGCTGTTGGCCGGCCTCTTCCTGGGTGCGCACTTCGCCACCTGGATCCCGTCGTTGCGCTACACCTCGATCGCGGCCTCCATCGCCATCGCCGCCACCCAGGTGGTGTGGGCCGGGATCCTCGCCTATCTGGCCGGGCATCGCGCGCCGCGCAAGGAGTGGTTCGGCGTTGCTGTGGCATTGATCGGCGTCACGGTGCTCACCGGAATCGACTTCGGCCTCGATCCACGGTCGCTCATCGGGGATGCGCTTGCACTTGCTGCGGCGCTGCTCGCCGCCGCCTACATGCAGGTGGGCCAGCACGTCCGCAGCAGGCTGCCCGTCACCGCCTACACCACCATCGTCTACGCGACTTCCGCCATGTCGTTGCTGGTCTTTCTCACCCTGTCCGGCCAGAACTTCACTCACTTCCCCGCGCGCGACTGGTGGATCATCGTCGGCATCACCCTGTTCGCACAGCTGGGCGGCCACACCCTGATGAATCAGGCCCTGCGCAGCTACTCCGCGGCCACCGTGAGTCTGGCAGTGCTGCTCGAGGTGCCGGGTGCCACCTTGATGGGCTGGGTCTGGCCCGGGCAGGTGCCGCAATGGCAGTTGCTGCCAGCCGGCCTGCTAATCCTGGCCGGGGTCGGCATGGTCCTGCGCTCCAGCCAACCGGCGCCGGAGGACACGATCAGCGCCTAGTCCGTGGCCTTCGCGTCGCCCGACCTGCAAGCCCTTGTGCCGCGCCGGTGCGTGCCGCACTATGCCATGAGGAATCAAACAGCAAGGAGGCGACCGTGAAGATCGCACACATCCTGTCGAACAAGAGCCCCTTTGTGGCCACTATCAAAGCGGGCGCCAGCGTCAAGCACCTGGTCGATGAATTGAAGAAGTACGGCATCGGCGCGCTCATCGTCTCCGACGACGGACGCAGAATCGACGGCATCGTCTCCGAGCGCGACATCGTGCGCAAACTCTCCGAATTCGTGGGCGAGGTGTCATTGCTCAAGGTGGAGGACATCATGACCCGTGATGTCTTCACCTGCAGCGCCGACGACGACGTCGAGAAGCTGATGGAGGTCATGACGGAGCACAAGTTCCGTCACGTGCCGGTGGTCGAGGATGACGGCTCGCTGTTCGGAGTGGTGAGCATCGGCGACCTGGTGAAGTACCGCATCGAGGAGTTGCACGACGAGCGCGCAGCGCTCATCAACTACATCACCAACTGACCCGGCGCATTCGGGGCAGGAAACGACCCACCCGCCGCTGGTAATCCGCGGCGCGTCCATCCTTGGCGCGCCATAGGGCGTCCTCGTAATGCGATTTGCATTCCAGCGTGACGAGCAGGGCACCCCAGATGATGAGCGCTGCCCAGGAATTCACGCGCAGGGCCATGGCCGCAGCGATGGCGAGCACAGCCGTATACATGGGATGGCGGATCCAGCGGTAGACGCCGCGTGACACCAGTTGCGCACCGGCCAAGGGCTCCGGGCGTACCCGAAAGGCAGAGCCCAGCGACAGGAAGGCAGCAATCGCCACCGCCACGGCGAACAGCGAGCAGGCGGAGGCGAGCGTCAGCCAGCCAGCAGAATGGAAGGGAAGCGACCCTGCCGGGATGACGAGCAGCAGCCCCAGCCACAGGAACTGCAGGGTCACCAGTACACGACCGTACTGTCGCGGCAGACGCTGCACCGCGGCTGCGTTCACACGATCGATGAGTCCGGCACCGTCCATGAACCCATTCTGCCCGGGTCCTCGCATCCGCAGACGAATGGCACACACCCCGGCCGTAGCCGACCAGTCGACACGGAGGTCCAGGTGCTCGGCCACCAACAAGGAGAGACCGGCAGCAGCCCTGCGCTGGCCGGCACGGTTGTGGCCACGGTGGACACGGCGAGGATCGCCACGCTGCCGGAGCCAGCCACCACCTCATGGGCGAGGCCGATGTGCACGCGCTCATCGGTCACTTTTGAAGTTCAGTGGTATTCATCACGCGCTGAACGGCGCGCCAGCCGCTCTGGCACTGGAACAATCGAGCCATGAGATTCCTCGCTGAGAACCCCGTCTTCTACATCGTGCTGATGCTCGGCCTGGGCTCCTACTTCGGACACCTGAAATACCGCTCCTTCGGACTGGGTCCCGCCGCCGTGCTCTTCGTCTCCATCGCCTTCGCTGCCTATTTCGCGACCCACGGAATCGTCATCGATCCCGGCTTCATGACCGGCTACAAGATCGTCGGCGAGCTGGGGCTGGCCATCTTCGCGTACCTCATCGGCGTCTCCTCGGGTCCTGCCTTCTTCGGCTCGCTGCGCACCGCCTGGCGTCCGGTGCTCGCGGTGGTGGCGGCCATGATCTCCGGCGCGCTGGTGGCGATCGGCTTGGGCAAGGCGGCGGGTCTCGATGTCGGCATGATCTCCGGCCTCTTCTCAGGCGCCCTCTCCAATACGCCCGCGCTCGCTGCCGCCGCTGCTGCTGCCCGCACGCCTGCCCAGGCCGAGCAGATCACCGTCGGCTACTCACTCACCTATCTCGGCGGCGTGCTGGTCATGCTGGCGGCTGCCTGGTTCGTCACCCGCGACCTCGAGGAGGCCGCGCGTGAGGCGGAGAAGGACAGCGTGGAACTTCAGCAGGTTTCCATCCGCGTCGACAATGACGGGCTCAAGACGCTCGGTGAGTACATCGCGGATTTCGGCAACCACATCGTCTTCTCCCGCTACCGACACAACCGCGTCGTCACGATCGCTCTCGACGAGCACCGTCCGGTGCCCGGCGACATCGTCACCTGCATCGGCCCGGAGGATCTGGTAGCGCAGGTGGTCGCGCTGCTCGGCCATGCGTCCACCCTGCACCTGGCCCTGGATCGCCGGGATGTCGATTTCCGGCGCATCCTCGTCACCAGTCGCAAGGTTGCCGGTCGCACGCTGGGTGAACTCAATCTCGGCCACAAGTACGGGGCGGTGGCAACCCGAGTGCGGCGTGGCTCCATCGAAGTGCTGGCACATGACGACCTCACCCTGGCGCTCGGCGATCGCGTGCGCATCACTGCCTCGTCAGAGCAACTGGCCAAGGTGGCAAAGCTGTTCGGTGACCAGGAGCGCGAGTCGGGCAACATCAACCCGGTCTCGCTGATGCTGGGTCTCACCATCGGCATTGCCGTGGGCGCCATCTCCGTGCCCCTGCCCAATGACCTGCACATGCAACTGGGCAATGCAGGTGGTCCGATCGTGGTGGGCCTCATCCTGGGCAAGTTGCAACGCACGGGCAGGATCGTGTGGACCGTGCAATACGCGGCGTCGGCAGCCATGAGCGAACTGGGACTGCTGCTGTTCCTAGTCTTCGCGGGAACCAAGGCAGGCACGGCACTCGTGACGGCCATGGGCGGCGATACCTGGCTCAAGGTGGTGGGCATCGGGCTGGTGGTGGCAGCGACCTCGGCCGTGGTGCAGCTGGGATTGGCCAAGCTCAACGGCACGCGCACTCCCGCTCTTGCCGGTCAGCTCGCGGGCTCACACACTCAGCCCGCCGTCCTCGTCTTCGCCAACGACCGGCTCAGGTTCAATCCCAATGTGAACCTTGCCTACTCCTTCGCATACCCGACGGCGATGGTGACGAAGGTGCTCATCGCGCCCCTCATCGTGCTCTTCCTGAAGTAACGCGCGCCGCGGTTGGAGGGGAATCCGCGACGCGCGTTGCGCTGGTGCAGCTTCAGGCGAGGACGTCGGCCACCGGCAGGTACGGCAACCCATGTGCCTCGGCAACGTGCGACTCCGTGACCCTGCCCTCGAAGACGTTGAGACCCATGGCCAGGGCCGCGTCGTCGCGCAGCGCCTGCTTCCAGCCCTTGTTGGCGAGCGCCACCGCATAGGGCAGGGTCACGTTGGTGAGGGCGTAGGTGGAGGTGTGAGGTACGGCGCCGGGCATGTTGGCGACGCAGTAGAAGAGGGAGTTGTGCACCTGGTACGTAGGTTCGGCATGGGTGGTGGGGCGTGAATCCTCGAAGCACCCGCCCTGGTCGATGGCGATGTCGACGAGCACAGAGCCCGCCTTCATGCGCCGCACCAGATCATTGCTCACCAGCTTGGGGGCCTTGGCACCAGGCACCAGTACCGCGCCGATGACCATGTCGGCCTCGAGGCAGGCCTTCTCCACCTCGAAGGCGTTGGAGGTGATGGTCTGCACCTCGCCGTTGAACTGCAGGTCCACCTGGCGCAGGCGGGCAACCGACTTGTCGAGGATGAGCACACGCGCCTGCATGCCGTGGGCGATGAGCGCCGCGTTGAGGCCCGCCACGCCAGCGCCCAGCACCACCACAGTGGCAGCACGCACTCCCGTGACGCCACCGAGGAGGGTGCCGCGACCACCCGCCGCACGCATGAGTGCGGCAGCGCCAACCTGAGGAGCAAGGCGCCCCGCAACCTCACTCATGGGAGCGAGGAGCGGCAGCGAGTGGTCCGGCAGTTCTACGGTCTCGTAGGCGATAGCCGTGACACCGCGCTCGATGAGGGCATCGGTACAGGGGCGTGAGGCCGCGAGATGGAGGTAGGTGAACAGGGTCTGGCCCGAGCGCATGCGGTGGTATTCATCGGCAATGGGCTCCTTCACCTTGAGGATGAGGTCCCCTTGGGCCCACACCTCGTCGGCGCTGGCCAGGATCTGCGCACCGGCGGCGGCGTACTCCTCGTCGGAGATCGATGAGCCGAGGCCGGCATTGGTTTCGACGAACACCTCGTGCCCGTGCACCGTGAGTTCGTGGACGCCCGCTGGCGTGATGGCCACGCGGAATTCGTTGTTCTTGATTTCCTTGGGAACGCCGACCTTCATTGCTACCTCCTCAGGTATGCAGTGAAGTGTGAATATTCCACGGAATATTGTCTAGTCTGCCGTTGATTATTCGATACATTATGGACATGGCTACCACTTCTACGGTTTCCGCACCCGCCACGCCAGTTGCGGCGAATTATCTTCTGGACCCTCTGGACCGCGAGATCGTGCGGCGGCTGAGCGCCGACGGACGCCTGGCCAACAACGCCCTGGCTGAGGCTCTGGGGATCGCGCCCTCCACCTGCCTGGGTCGGGTGCGTTCGCTGGTGCAACGAGGGGTGATTCGCGGATTCCACGCCGACGTCGATCCCGCGAGCATCGGTCTCTCCATCCAGGTGCTCATCGCGGTTCGCCTGCAGGCGGATGCGCGCGCCAACATCGGCAGTTTCGCAACCGAGATCGCCAAACTGCCGGGTGTCATCAACGTCTTCTTCCTCGGCGGGGCAGACGACTTCATGGTGCACGTGGCCGCCGCCTCGACCGATTCATTGCGCGACTTCGTGGCCGAGCACCTGAGCCGTCGTCCCGATGTGGCAAACACCGTCACCAACCTGATCTTCGAGCACACGCACTCCGGGGAGCTGGTGTAGCTGCCTGCGGCCGGCGCTCGCTGGCTACCTGCGCAGGCGCATGTCCACGCGATCGCTTCGAGGTCCGCGACGCAACAGTCCCACGCCGAGCACCGTGACTGCCGCGCCGATGGCGTTGAAGCGCTCAGGCCGGCTTGGTGACATGGCGTTGACGATCGTGCTCACCGAGAAGACCAGCATCACCAGCCGACCGAGATTGCGTTGGCGATGCGTGGCATCGCTGCCTGCATAGCGATGCGCGAGTTGGGCAACCGCCAGCATGAGCACCGCCATGAGGGCATAGATGACACGCAGCCACATCGGCATCGAACCACCGGCATACCTGCCACCAGCGACGCGATCGAGCACCCAGTGATTGCCGGCCGCCGCCAGGCCGGTGAGCACGACAGCCCAGCCCAGCGATATCCAAGTCGCGTAGAGCGCCAAGCGTCGCAGATTCACATGGGGATTCTTGCCGTCCCGGAGGCCCACCGCCAGCGGCCGTCAGTCATCACCTGCCACTGCAAGCGAATCCGACTGGG
>JAKAIC010000096.1 GCA_021814565.1 Actinomycetes bacterium
GGGTCACCTATGTGTCCTGCAGCCGCTGCGGCAATCACATCTGTCCGGAGTGCATGATCCCGGCGGCAGTGGGTTTCCATTGCCCCGGCTGCGTTGCCGAGGGACGCGCCAGTACCCGCACCGTCAGGGAATTCAAGCCGTACGTGACGTACGCGCTCATCACTGCCTGCGCCGCGGTGCAGGTGCTCGGCCAACTGGGGCTGGGCACCACCAGCGGTTGGGTGCAGGAGTTCTCACTCTTCCCAGCTGGCATTGCCCTGTACGGCGAGTACTACCGACTCATCACCGCGGTCTTCGTGCATTCAGGTTGGCTGCACCTGGGGATGAACATGCTGGTGCTCTGGATCATGGGACGATCCCTGGAAGCAGCCATCGGTCGCGTCCGCATGTTGACGCTGTTCCTCATCGCCGGCTTCGGCGGCGCCGTGGCGTCCTATTGGTTCAATGGACCTCTGGTGGCGGGCGTCGGTGCCTCGGGGGCCATCTTCGGCCTCTTCGGCGCGGTCTTCATGGTGGGTCGCGAGATGCGGATGAACACCCAGGAGGTGCTGAGCCTGATCGGGCTCAACCTGCTCATCGGCTTCATCATTCCGGGCGTGGATTGGCATGCCCATCTGGGCGGTCTCGTCACGGGTGCGCTCGTGGGTTGGACCCTCATCCCGCGCCGACCGCGGGCGCTGCAATTGCTGGGGCCCTTGGTGGCGCTGGCGGTACTGGTGCTACTGGTCCAGGCGCGAACGCCCATGATCATCACCGAATTGAAGACCTCGGGAGTTATCCACAGCTGATGCACAGCTGGGGATAATTACAACGCTGTAGTTAGCGCCACTTGGTGGAGAGGGCGAAGCCCACGCCGATGAAACCGAAACCGATGAGGACGTTGCCTAGATTTCCAATCGACTGCATGAAGCCGATGCGATCGCCGGCCAGGTAGAAGACGACGATCCACAGCAGGCCGAAGACCAGTGTGCCCACCATGAGCGGCGCCACCCAAGGGTTGGGCCCGATGTACACGGGTTCTTGCTGACCGGACGCAGTCGTGTGGGTGTGCGACTGCTTCTTCTTGCGGGTCTTTGAGACTGGCATCGGGCTCTCCGTACGTGCTGAGTGCACCAATGCTAGATGCTGGTCGGCGTAGCGTTGCGCCATGAGACTCAAACCCATGCACGTGGCCGCCGGCGCCATCGCCGTACTGGCCGGCTTCGGCATGGCCAGCTCCGCCATCGCGGCGCATGGGACAGACCTGCGCGGTGGCCGTCTTGGAAGCCTGCGCGATCTCGTGATCCGGCAGAGCAATCAGTTGCGCATCGATGAGTCCAACACCGAGGCGCTGCGCAAATCGGTGGCGGCTTTGGCCTCACACATAGGCGGCGTGGATCTGACCGATGCTCGCAAGCAGGTGGCCACGCTCACGCCGCTCGCCGGGTTGAGCCCCGAGCAGGGTCCCGGCCTGACTGTCACCCTGGAAGACGCTCCGCACGAAGCCAACCTCAATGGCGTGGATCCCGATTCCCTCGTCATTCATCAGCAGGATGTGCAGGCTGTCGTCAACGCGCTCTGGCAGGGCGGCGCCGAAGCCCTCATGGTTATGGATCAGCGGCTGGTCGCCACCTCCGCCGTCAAGTGCGTGGGCAACACCCTGCTGCTGCAGGGTCGCGTGTACTCCCCGCCCTATCGCATCCAGGCCATCGGGGACATCAGCAAGCTCAAACACTCACTTGCCAACAACCAGGGGGTGCAACTCATCGAGGACCTGGCTCGCGTCTACGGATTGGGCTATTCCGTGGCTGAGTCCGCATCCATC
This sequence comes from Actinomycetes bacterium, assembly GCA_021814565.1. Lineage (GTDB taxonomy): Bacteria > Actinomycetota > Actinomycetes > S36-B12 > UBA5976 > JAKALQ01. The sequence continues at coordinate 1,805 of JAKAIC010000096.1, forward strand.
TCCATGCCTGGCTTCACCGGCAGCCTGGCGCTTCCGGACGCGCAGACGCTTTAGGCTGCAGGCCTTGAAGGGAGCACCTCGGTGACACGCATCCTGGTCGTCGACAACTACGACTCCTTCGTGTTCAACATCGTGTCCTACCTTGTCCAACTCGGTGCCGAGGTGGACGTGCTGCGCAACGACGAGGTTGATATCGACGCCGCCCTCGCCTACGACGGCATTCTCATCTCACCCGGCCCCGGCACTCCGCAGAGTGCCGGCGTGAGCATGGACTTGATCCGCGCCGCCCAGGGCAAGCTCCCGGTCTTCGGTGTCTGCCTCGGCCATCAGGCCATCGCTGCCGTCTACGGTGCCACCGTGGATCGCGCGCCCGAATTGCTCCACGGCAAGACCTCCGAGGTCTCGCACGAGGAGCACGGCGTCTTCAAGGGCCTGCCGCGTCCCTTCACGGCGACGCGTTACCACTCGTTGGCGGTGCAGGAAGGCACTGTGCCCGATGAACTCGAGGTGACAGCACGCAGCGAATCGGGCGTCATCATGGGTATCCGCCATCGGCAATACGCCATCGAAGGCGTGCAGTTCCACCCGGAATCAGTGCTCACCGAAGGTGGCTACCGCATCCTCGCCAATTGGCTGGAGATGTGCGGTGACACCCAGGCGGTGGCGCGCTCAGCCAGCCTCAAGCCCCTGATCGGCTGAGCAACAGTCAGCTGGTGCTGGACTCGGTGATGGTCACGGTCGAGCCCTGATCCGCGCTGGTGCCACCCACCGGATCCTGTGAGAGCACGGTGCCGGCAGCCACGGTGGTGTCAACCTGTGTCACATGGGCGACATTGAAGCCCAGATTGGCAAGCTCGGTTTCCGCCTGGGAGGCCTGTTCGCCCACCACATTCGGCACCTGCACCTTGCCGTTGGAGATGACTAGCGACACGGCGGTTCCGGGGTCGGTCATGGTGCCGGCCGCGGGATCACTGCGGATGACGGTGCCGGCCGCGGCGTCGGCGTTCTCCTGGGTGACCGCCCCCAGCTTGAGGTTGGCCGCAGTGAGCGCCGCCTGCGCCTGCTCCACCGTCGCCATGTTCACGACGTTGGGCACCGCGACCTGCCCCGGACCGGTACTGATGACGATGTCGACAGTGCTGCCCTTGCTCACCTGTACGTCGCGATTCGGCGACTGGCTGATGATGGTGTCCTTGGGCCGATCGGTGGAGGCTTGCGGCAACTGATCGCCCAGCAGCAGCCCGGTATTCGTCAACAACTTCGTGGCCTGCGAGATGGTGAGACCCTGCAGGTCCGGCACCGCCACCTGATCGCTGGGCGCGGGCGTGAAGATCTTGAGCAACACCAGCATGGCACCAAGCACCACGACCACCACAGCGACCAGCGAGCCCAGCCAGATGGCAGTGCTTTGCCGTTGCCTGGTGGCCACCTGCGTCGATGACCCGTGCAATCCCGACATCACGGTTGTCGGGGCCTCCTGCACGGGGATCTTGGCCGTGACCGGCTGACCGTCCAGGGCGCGTTCCACATCGCCGCGCATTTCGGCGGCAGAGGCATAGCGATCCGCAGGCTTCTTGGCCAAAGCGGTGAGCACTATGGCATCGATCTCGGGGCCGATCTCGGGGTCGAACACCGACGGTGCCTGCGGTTGTTCCGTCACATGCTGATAGGCGATAGCGACGGGCGAGTCACCGGTGAAGGGAGGCCGGCCCGTGAGCAGTTCGTAGAGCAGCGCGGCACATGAGTAGAGATCGGATCGTGCATCGACGATCTCGCCGCGCGCCTGTTCGGGCGACAGGTACTGCGCAGTTCCCAGTACCGCGGAGGTGTGGGTGACAGTGGCGGACGCGTCTGCCAATGCCCGCGCGATACCGAAATCCATGACCTTCACATCACCGGCGGGGGTGACCATGACGTTGGCCGGCTTGATATCGCGATGCACGATGCCGTGACGATGGCTGTAGTCGAGGGCCGAGAGGATGCCCGAAGTGATGTCGAGCGCGCGCTCCACGGTGAGGCGGCGCCCGGACGTCATGATCTGACGCAGAGTCTGGCCCTCGACGCGTTCCATGACGATCCATGGCACACGAGTTGAGCTCAGTCCGTCATCCGAGATGTCCTCGCCGGTGTCGTAGACCGCAACGATGTTGGGATGGTTGAGCTTGGCGGCTGCTTGAGCTTCACGTTCGAAGCGCATGAGGAAGCTGTGGTCCCGCGCCAGATCGGCACGCAGCACCTTGACCGCTACCGGACGTCCGAGTCGGATGTCGGTGCCGGAGTAGACCTCGGCCATGCCACCATGACCGATGACCTCACCCAATTCATAGCGGCCACCAAGCAGCCGGGGTTCACTCACCGCCGCTCCTCCTGACACATGTGCTCATCATGCCCTGTCGGCACGCTGACTGGCTTTCGGACATCAAGACTTTGCCAGAACTGCACGCAACGTGGACAGCGCCACTCGCCGCGCCGCGGCGCTGGCAGTGGAGGCGCCATGTGCGGGAGTCTCGATGACGGCGGCCACTGCGATATCGCCTGCGAAAGCGGTGATCCACGCGGGTTGTCCACCACTCAGGGAGTGCACCGCGTAGGGCCCGATACGGCAATCGCTGCAATCGCTGCGCCCATTCAGCCCCAGCATCATGGTCGCGATGGTGCGCGCCGCAGTCTTGGAAAGTGGCGTGGAATGCAGTGTGGGCGTGGCATGTTCGAGCTCGGCAAGATTCCGCGCGCGCACATCCTGAACGACGTACGCGTTCATGAGGTTGCCACCGTTGGCCACGGCTGCAGCCAGCTCTGCCATCTGCAGTACCGTGATCTCCACATCCCGCTGCCCGACCGCGGCCTCGATCACGGAATGCAGTTCGCTGGGGCCGGCCACGCTGCTGGCTACAGAGGGCAGTTGCGTCAGGGGCTGGTTGCCGAAGCCGAACTGTTCAGCGCTGTTGCGGATGGCGTCGGGGCCGATAACCGAACCCAGCCAGGCGAAGGCCGTGGTGCAGGAGGTGCGCCAGGCTTGGGCCAGCGTGATGGTGCCGGAACCGCAAGCCCGTCCGTTGGCATTGCGCACTGTGGTTGATCCCACGGAGATGCTGGCGGGTGCCTGCAGCTCGCTGTTGAGCTTGAAGCGACCGGAGGCCAGGGCTGCGGCCGTCGTCACCAGGGTGAAAGGGGTTCCCGCGGCATAAGTGCGCGAAAGGGCACGGTTGAGGAGCGGCTGCTGGGGATCGCTCACGAGTTGCTGGTAGTAGGCGCGCACGGAAGTTGGATCGTTGGGAGCCAGGCGTTGTGGATCGAAGGACGGCGTGGAGACCAGTGCCAGCACGGCGCCGGTGCGCGCATTCAGCGCCACCGCCGCACCCACATTGCGACCGAGGGCCGCGAAAGCCGCACGCTGGGCAGCCGCCTCGACGGTGAGCTGCACTGCTCCACCGGCTTGATGGCGTCCTGCGAACAACTGCTGAATGCGATCCACTAGCAGTCGCGGATCTGTTCCGCTGAGCACCCCGTTCTCTGCGCGCTCGATGCCGGTCGCTCCGTACAGCAACGAGTAATAGCCGGTGACGGCTGCGTAGAGCGGGCCTGCGGTGTATGAGCGTTGGTAGAAGCCATCATTTGCCGCACGGGACGAGGTGGCGATGGGCGCTGCATCGATGATGATGGGTCCGCGAGCACGGTTGTACTGCTCGAGCAAGGTGCGCGTATTGCCACTCTGTCCGCGCAGGCTGTCCGCGTCAATCACCTGCAACCAGGTGAGGTTTGCCAACAACGCAACCAGGAAGACAGCGAGTGCCGCGCCAATGCGCCGGAATTGCCGCATCAGGCCTCCACGCGCATGCGATTGGCGGTATCCGAGATGCGCAGCAGCAGGCCCACGGCAATCCAGTTGGCGACCAGCGAGGAGCCACCAGCGCTGAGAAAGGGTGTGGTGAGGCCGGTAAGGGGAATGAGCCGGGTCACGCCGCCGGCGACGATGAGTGTCTGCAGGCCCAGGACCACCGCCAGGCCCGAAGCCAGCAACTGGCCGAAGCCATCACGCACCCGAGTGGCGATGAGCAACCCTCGTTGCACGATCACCACGTACAGCATGAGCATGGCAGTGAGGCCCACGAATCCCAGCTCCTCGCCGAAGGAGGAGAGAATGAAGTCGGAATTGGCGAAGGGCACGAGATAGGGGAACCCGGAACCCAGCCCGGTGCCGAAGAGGCCTCCAGTGGCCAGTCCGTACAGGCTCTGAACCACTTGATAGCCCTGGGTGGCCGCATGCCCGAAGGGGTCCCACCAGACGGCAACGCGCTCCTGCACGTGGGCGAAGAGCGCCCATGCCGCACCTGCACCCAGCACGAAGAGGACGGCTCCGAGGGCCAACCAAGTGCGTTGACCGGTGGCCAGATAGAGCATCGCGATGAACAGCCCGAAATACAGGAACGACATCCCGAGATCGCGTTCGAATACGAGGATGGCCACCGACAGCAACCAGCTCACCAACAGTGGTCCCAGGTCCCGAGGTCGCGGCCAGCCCAGGCCGCGGTATCGCACCCGGATGAAGGCCAGCGAGTCGCGCTTCAACACCAGGAAGCCGGCGAAGAACACTGTCAAGCAGAGTTTGGCGAATTCACCGGGCTGGAATGAGTGGTCGCCGACACGCACCCAGAGCTGCGCGCCGTTTACCGTGGTGCCGATGATAGGCAGCAAGGGCATGAGGAGCAGCGCCAGACCGAGCGCCATGGAGGTGTAGGTGTAGCGCTGCAGTTGCCGGTGATCGCGGATGAGCATGAGCACCGCAAGCAGCAAGGTGAAGCCGAGAATCGTCCAAGCCGATTGCGTGACGAAATCGGGGGGTGCCGGTATCGCACCCTGCCTGGCCGCGCGCGTTGCTTCCGCGACGTCGAGGCGCGAGATCATGACGAGGCCGAGCAGGTTGAGCAAGGTCGCCAAGGGCAGCAGCGTGGGGTCTGCCAACGGTGCGAAACGGCGTACGCCGGCATGGGCGACCACGGCAACCAGGCTTACCGCGACGAATCGCCACATCGACGCGCTGTCGGTGGCATCGAGGTTGGCCCGCATGGTGAGGAAGGCGAGGAAGCCGATGCCGATCGCGTAGGCAAGCAACTTGGCTTCCTGGCGACGCAGATTCACGGACAACCAGCTACATGGGGTTGGTTGATGCAGGCGCGCACCAGCTGGGCAATGCGGTCGATGATGGCCTGTGCATCGGCCCGCGAGGCGGCGCTTATGCCGGCGTGGATCTGCTGCC
>JAKAIC010000014.1 GCA_021814565.1 Actinomycetes bacterium
GCAGAAGGGGGCGAGCGCAGAACAGCAGCAGGAGTTGGAAGCGGCCCTCTCAGCCTTCTCCGCCGCCTGCGGTCGTCGCCAGGATGGCAAGGACGCCAGCATCATGCTGGGTGCTGGTGCTGCCGGTGGCCTGGGCTTCGGGCTGCTGCGGCTGGGCGCGCGGCGGGTTCCTGGTATTGATTTCGTCTGGGAGGAGAGCGGGATCGACCTCAGGGGCGTGGACCTTGTGATCACGGGGGAGGGCAGCCTGGATTGGCAGTCCCTGCAAGGCAAGGTGATCTCGGGGGTGGCGAGGCGAGCCCAGGCGTCGGGCATCCCGGTCATCGCCATCGCGGGTCGGGTGCTCATCACGCCGCGTGAACGAGTCGATATGGGGCTGGACGCCGCCTACTCGGTGAGTGAGATGTACGGCGAGGAGCGGTCGCTGGCCCAGCCCGCAGCCGCACTGGCAGAGGCCGCCCAACGGCTGGTCCGCACCTGGGGCTGAGCGCGGGTCGAGCGCGGCGGGCCCCGGCTGGAATTTCGCTACCTGAATGTGCGTTAATACGACATGAATCGGACAACGTCCGTGCCTGAGGAGGGTTCATGACCGTCGAGACCACCAACGGGGTGCTGCTCACCGATGCCGCAGCAGTCAAGGTGAAGGCGTTGATCGAGGCCGAGGGCCGCGACGATCTCGCACTCCGCATCGCGGTGCAGCCCGGTGGCTGCTCCGGCATGCGCTACCAGCTGTTCTTCGATGACCGTGAGTTGGATGGCGATGCCCGCGCAGACTTCGGTGGTGTCACCGTCGTCGTTGATCGCATGAGCGTGCCCTACCTGATGGGTGCCACCATCGACTTCGCTGACACCATCGAGCAGCAGGGCTTCACCATCGACAACCCCAACGCCCAGAATTCCTGCGCCTGCGGCGACTCCTTCTCATAGGCCACCAGCTTCACACGCGGCGATCACCAATGGTGGTCGCCGCTTGTGTTTTTCAGTGCCTGACCAGACGTTGGGTGATGCGGACCAACTCCGCCGCGACATCGCTGGCGGCCGGTAGGTAATCGATTCCGAGGTTGAGGCCCACACTGGCGCGCAGCAGGTCCTGGATCTCTTCATCGGGTTCGCCCGCGGCGAAGGAGTCGTCCAGTTCCACCGCCACCAGGTCGGGCACGGGCAGACCCAGACCACGCGCGATACCGCCGGCGATAACCTCGGCCACCAAGCTGCGCACGCCCTGACCAGCGCCGCGGAACTTCACCACGTACATGCCGTCGTCGTCCGCTTCCATGAGACCGGGCAGTGAGCCGCCTTCACGCAGGGGCGTGACGTAGCGCGTGGCGATCACCCGGGGCAGCATGCGTGTCACTCTATTGCGGTGGCCGCTGTATGTGTGGCTGGACCGTGGATGTGCCGGTGCCGGCCTAGTCTTGGCCGGTGAAGATCGCTGTCTCCGCCTCCATCGCCACCGACCATCTCATGCGCTTCCCCGGTCGCTTCCGGGACTCCTTCGTGGAAGGCGCGCTCGACAACATCACGCTCTCCTTCCTGGTGGACGAGCTCGAAGTGCGGCGTGGCGGCGTGGCGGGGAATATCGCCTTCGGCATGGGTGTCATCGGTGGCAGTCCGATCCTGGTCGGCGCAGCCGGGCAGGATTTCGATGACTACCGCTCCTGGCTGGAACGCCATGGTGTCGACTGCGCAAGCGTGCTCATTTCCGAGATGCGCCACACGGCGCGTTTCATCTGCACCACCGATACCGAGCAGAACCAGCTGGCCTCGTTCTACGCCGGTGCCATGGTGGAGGCGCGCGACATCGAACTGCAGCCGGTGGCGCAGCGGGTAGGCGGCCTGGACCTGGTCCTGATCGGGCCCAACGATCCCGAAGCCATGTTGCGACACACCGATGAGTGCCGGTATCGCGGCATCGCCTTCGCTGCCGATCCCAGCCAGCAGCTGGCGCGCATGGAAGGTGATGAGATCCGCCTGCTGGTCGACGGCGCGCTCTTCCTCTTCACCAACCAGTACGAGGCCTCGCTCATCGAGCAGAAGACGGGCTGGAGCGCCGACGACATCCTGGGTCGCGTCGATGTGCGCATCACGACGCTTGGTGCCAAGGGTTCGCGCATCGAATCCCGGCGTTTCGCACCGGTGCATGTGCCAGTGCCCCGCGAGGAACAGATCATCGATCCCACGGGTGTCGGCGATGCCTTCCGTGCCGGATTCCTCTCCGGCTACTCATGGCAGCTTTCACTGGAGCGCTGCGCGCAGATCGGTTCGCTTCTGGCCACCTACGCCATCGAGACCGTGGGCCCGCAGGAGTACGAGGTTTCGCAGCAGCGCTTCCTGGAGCGCCTGGCCGATGCCTATGGTGCGGAAGCGGCAGCCGAGGTGGCACCGCACCTGCACTGCAGTCGCCCCTGACCCCTGGCCCGCACTTGCGTCGTCAGTGCTGGATTGTCACCGCGTGCGTGACCACACCGTCGGTCTCAGCGATGACCATGCACTGGTGGCCACGCATGCGGCTCCAAGCGGGAATGTCGATGGCGGCAGCAGGATCATCGGTGGTGATACGGATGATCGCGCCTGCCGCCGCCGCTTTGGCAGCCCGCGCCAGATTGACGACCGGCTGAGGGCAACGCTGCCCGGTGCAATCGAGGTTCACAGGTCCGCCACTCCGGCCTCATGGCGAAGGCGCTGCGCGGTCTCGGCCAGGACGACCGCGAACTGCTCGAGTTGCGCAAGTTCAAGGTCCCAGGGCAGGGCCAGGCGCAGGTTGCCGTGCGTGACGCGGCCCATGGAGGCCAGGACGTGCGAAGGACGACCGTCGAGCACACATGCCGATCCCGAGCCCACGACGTACCCACGCTCGTCGAGTGCTCGCATCAGGGTCTCGGCGTCAAGGTGCAGGATGGAGAGGGAGCGGATGTGCGGCACACGCTGGCGCCCGTGGAACTGCACATCCGGCAGCGATGCTGACAGCGAGCGCTCGAAATCGGCCATAGCCGCCTGCTCTGCCGCGTGCCGTGCTGGCATGGCGGGCAGCACCCGGCTCAGTTGTTCCACAGCCACCGCCACCTCGGGGACGGCGGCGCTGTCAGCCGGTCCCAGTGGCTGTCGGCTCAGCAGGATGGCCACTTCCGAGGGCGATCCCCATGCGCGGGAGCTGGTGAGCACGACCTCTGGCTCGCCTGCGATCGGGGCCCGGCCGAAGCTGGCGCTGGCGTCCAGGATGTGGTGGCCAGCGGGAGTGGAGTCGATGACCCCGGTCTCATCGTTGGCCGCCTGCAGAATGGCAAGCGAAGCCGTCGGAAGGGCAGGAAACTGCGGCATTCCGTCGTCATCGACGGCCACTTGGTGCTGTACCTGCTCGAGCACGCGCTGGCGATTGGTTACTGCCGTCCAGTAGTCCCCGGGCCGGGACAGCAGCCGGTTCATGGCCTCCTCGCGGTTGGCCATGAAGCGCACATGGGGGTAGCCGCTGAGTTCACTGACGGTGGCGCGGGCGGCTTCCAGCCAGGTTGCCGCGCGCCTGCCCTCGGAGGAGGGATGTGCGGGATCGGCCCAGGCCGCGGCCAGCGCCCGTCGGTGGACAGCCAGCGAGGCATCGGTCCAAGGTGCGCCGGCACGGAAATCGAGAATCCAGCGCCCGCTCATGGTGGGACGCTAACGGATGGCGCGCTCAGCGTGGTTGCAGCACTGGCCACCGCACGATCGGGCGCGTTCTCCCAGGCGCTTGGGTAGGTCTTGCTACCCTATGCGCACCCCGCGACCGGGCGGGCAATCGAGCGTAGGGGAGCGACGTGGCTTCGACTCGTCCCACACTGATCGCGCGCCGCCTTCGTCGCGGTGCGGCGGCGCTGGGCATGCTCGCCCTGGTGGCAGTGGCCACCAGCGGCTGCAGCGTCGACGAGGCGTTGCGCATGGGTATGCCGCAGCCGGCGACCAAGGAGGCACCCACCATCCAGAACCTGTGGATCGGTGCCTGGATCTCGGCCTGGGCGGTTGGCGCCCTGGTGTGGGGGCTCATCATCGCCGCGGTCATCCTCTACCGCCGCCGCTCGCACGACGAGGCGCTGCCCAAGCAAACCACCTACAACGTGCCGATCGAGTTCCTGTACACGGTGGCCCCGCTCATCATGATCATGGTGCTGGCCAGTTTCGTATGGCGTGACCAGTCGGAACTCACGGCCCTCTCCAGCAAGACCACCCACACCATCGGCGTCGTGGGTTTCCGCTGGTCCTGGGCTTTCAACTACGTGCAGGAAGGCGTGCACGAGGTTGGCACTCCAAACCAGAAGCCAACGCTCTGGCTTCCTGTCAATGAGCGCACCCGCTTCCAGCTCACCTCCCCGGACGTCGACCATTCCTTCTGGGTGCCGGCTTTCCTGTTCAAGATGGACGTCATCCCCGGGCGCCTGAACCAGTTCGAGCTCACACCCGACAAGCTCGGGACCTACCCCGGACGCTGTGCGGAACTGTGCGGGGTCGACCACGCGAACATGCTGTTCGACGTCAAAGTGGTCACTCGCCCCCAATATGACGCACACATCGCCCAGCTCAGGGCGCAAGGCGCCACCGGGCTCTTCGCGACGGGCCGTGCCAGCACCAAGGAAGGCGTGACGGCATGACAGTCATCGACAAGCCGGGACTCTCCGATTACCTGCCGGCTCCGGAATACCGGCGCCAGGATCGCCTCGGCCGCACCATCGTGAAGTGGGTGACCAGCACCGACCACAAGGTCATCGGCCACATGTACCTCATGTTGAGCTTCGCCTTCTTCATGGTGGGCGGTGTGATGGCACTGCTCATGAGACTGGAGCTGGCCCGTCCGGGCCTGCAGTTCCTGACCAACGAGCAGTACAACATGCTGTTCACGATGCACGGCACGATCATGCTGTTCCTGTTCGCGACACCCTTGTTCGTGGGCTTCGCCAATGTCATCGTGCCACTGCAGATCGGTGCCCCTGACGTCGCCTTCCCGCGCCTCAACATGCTCGGTTTCTGGCTCTTCGCCTTCGGAGGCACCATTGCCGCCTCCTCGATGCTCACCAAGGACGGTGCCGCCTCCTTCGGCTGGTTCGCGTATGCACCACTCTCCACCGCCACCTACTCGCCCGGTGTCGGAGGCGACCTGTGGATCATGGGACTGGTGCTGGGTGGCCTCAGTACCATCCTGGGCTCGGTCAACTTCATCACCACCATCGTGGGGATGCGTGCCCCCGGCATGACGATGTTCCGCATGAGCATCTTCACCTGGAATGCGCTGCTCACCAGCGTCCTGGTCATCATGGTCTTCCCGGTGCTCACGGCCGCTCTGGTGGTGCTGGAATCGGACCGCAAGTTCGGCACCCAGGTCTTCGAAGCGCAGAACGGTGGCGCCATCCTCTGGCAGCACCTGTTCTGGTTCTTCGGTCACCCCGAGGTCTACATCATCGCGCTGCCCTTCTTCGGCATCATCTCCGAAGTACTGCCGGTGTTCTCGCGCAAGCCGATCTTCGGTTACAAGGGTCTGGTCTTCGCCACCATCGCCATCGCCGTGCTGTCGATGTCGGTGTGGGCGCACCACATGTACGTCACCGGCGCGGTGAACCTGCCCTTCTTCTCGCTCCTCACCATGCTGATCGGCGTTCCCACAGGCGTCAAGTTCTTCAACTGGATCGGCACCATGTGGCGGGGGTCGCTGACCTTCGAGGCGCCCATGTTGTGGGCCATCGGCTTCCTCGTCACCTTCCTCTTCGGCGGTCTCACCGGCGTGCTGCTGGCCTCCCCACCCATCGACTTCCATGTGTCCGACAGCTACTTCGTGGTGGCTCATTTCCACTACACCGTCTTCGGCACCGTGGTCTTCGCGATGTTCGCCGGTTATTACTTCTGGTGGCCCAAGTTCACCGGCCGAATGCTCGATGATCGTCTGGGCAAGCTGCACTTCTGGGTCACCTTCGTCGGCTTCCACACCACCTTCCTTATCCAGCACTGGCTGGGCGTGATGGGGATGCCGCGTCGCTATGCCGATTACCTGGCGAGTGACGGCTTCACCACCTACAACACCATCTCCACCATCGGTTCGCTCATCCTCGGCTCCTCGGTCCTGGTCTTCCTGTACAACGTGTACAAGACCTACCGCCACGCGCCCTTGGTGAAGGTCGATGACCCATGGGGTTTCGGTGCCTCCCTGGAATGGGCCACCAGCTGCCCGCCGCCGCGGCACAACTTCGTGTCATTGCCGCGTATCCGCTCGGAGCGCCCGGCCATCGATCTCAAGTACCCCGAACTCATGCAGAAGGGGCACTGATCCATGAAGATCACAGGAATGTTCTTCGCCTTCTCGGCGGCGCTGTTCTACACCCTGGGCACCATCTACCACTTCGTCTCCCACGAGATCGTCGGTACCACGGCATTGCTGCTCACCGGCGGACTGGCGACCATCGTCGGCTTCTACATGATCTTCACGGCCAAGCGCCTGGGTGATCTTCCCGAGGACCAGGCACTCGCCGACGTACATCACGCCGACACCGAATACGGATTCTTCTCACCACACTCGTGGTGGCCGTTGCCAGTCGCGGCCTCGGCCGCGGTGCTCTGCCTGGGCATTGTGTTCGCTGCGTGGTTGGTGGTGCTGGGCTTCGGGCTGCTAATGGTCTCCGTTACCGGATGGCTCTTTGAGTACTACCGGGGAGACCACCTGACCTGGTGACCTGAGGCACTGCAGCAGGGGCGACGACATTACGTCGCCCCTGCTGTGTTCTGGGAGTCGTCACACCAGCCAGTGCTTTGCTGCAGTTGAGCGGGCGTGCCTCCTCGCCCATAGGGCGTATCCCGGCGCGGCCACGGCCGCGTCGCAGGTCTGCACGTACGTATGGGACTCGGCAATGAAGCCGCCTTGGCCAGTCATGGTTGAGACGGGCCAAGGCGGCATGCGATGTCAGTGCTGCGTGAGCTCACCATGCGGCTCGTGACCGGACTGGAGCTGGGCTTGCGCTGCCTCGATCTCCTCCACGCTCGGCGGCACGATGCGATCACCGTAGAAGAAGTGCGAGACCCGGGCCTGCAGTCGCTTGACGCGCAGACCGGGGGTGGGATGCCCTGCGTCATCCGTGGCGGCCGGGGCTTCGATGGGGGCCAGGCCGGGGTTGGCGGAGAGCCGTGCCAGATCACGCTCGTTCAGGGGTGCGTGCACCTCGATGAACTCACCGTGCGGTAGGCGGAGCAGGCGACCGGACTCGTTGCCGTGCAGCAGCCGATCCACGTCGCGGCGCTGCAGCGAGAGCGCGATGCGCTTGGTGAGCCAGAATACGAACACCGGTACCAGGAAGATCATCACCCGGAAGGCGATGGTGATCTGGTTGATCGAGAGGTGGAAGGCGGCGGCGATGAGGTCGTTGCCGGACTCGATGAAGAGCACCAGATAGAACGACAGGAAGGCTGCGCCGAGCGCGGTTCGGGTGGGAACGTTGCGTGGACGATCCAGCAGATGGTGCTCACCCGTGCGCCGCGTGGCCCAGGCCTCCAGCCAGGGATAGGCACCCACGACTGCAAGCATGACGACGGGAAGGATCATGCCCGGGATCATGATGTTGAGACTCAGGGTGTGATCCCAGAGGTGCAATTCCCAGTTGGGCATCATGCGAACCGCGCCGTCGAGGAAGCCCATGTACCAGTCGGGTTGTGATCCCGCGGACACCTGATCGGGCACGTAGGGGCCGAAGAGCCACACCGGGTTGATGGTCACCAGACCGCCGAGCAGAATGATCACGCCGAAGACCGCGAAGAAGAAGCCACCGGCTTTGGCGATGTAGACCGGGAGCAAGGGAAAACCCACGACGTTCCTGTTGGTGCGTCCAGGACCGGGGTACTGCGTGTGCTTCTGGTACGCGACCATGCCCACGTGTGCCCCGATCAGGCCCAGGAAGATGAGGGGTATGAGCAGCACATGCACCATGTAGAGGCGAGGTATGAAATCAAGGCCCGGGAACTCCCCGCCGAACACGAAGAATGCCATCCAACTGCCGAAGACGGGGGAGGCCTGCATGAGCGCCTGGGAGATGCGCAGGCCGGTGCCGGACAGCAGGTCGTCGGGCAGCGAGTAGCCGGCGAAGCCCTCGATCACGGCCAGCACCAGCAGCACCAGGCCGATGATCCATTGCAGTTCGCGGGGCTTGCGGAAGGCGCCTGTGAAGAACACCCGGAGCATGTGCACGGAGATCGAAGCCACGAAGAAGAGCGCAGCCCAATGATGAATCTGCCGCATCAGCAGGCCACCACGGACATCGAAGGAGATGTTGAGCGTCGATGCGTAGGCCTCCGACATCTTCACGCCATGGAGGGGCATGTAGGAACCGTTGTACACGACTTCGGTCATGGAGGGCTTGAACCAGAGCGTCAGGTACACACCCGAGAGCAGCAACACGATGAAGGAATAGAGCGCGATCTCGCCCAGCATGAAGGACCAGTGATCGGGGAAGACCTTGTTGAAGGTCTTCTTCATGAACTTGGCGCCGCCGAAGCGCTGGTCCAGCGCCACGGCGGTGCGACCGAGGGGCGTGGTGGGGGTCATGTGCGCTCCCAGAAGCTCGGACCGACAGGTACTTGGAAATCGCTGCGGGCGATGAGGTAGCCCTCGGCGTCCGTGGTGATCGGAAGCTGGGGCATATTGCGCGCCGCCGGACCGAACACCACCTTGCCGGCGTCAGCCAGATCGAAGGTGGATTGATGACAGGGGCACAGCAGATGGTGGGTGCGCTGTTCGTAGAGCGAGATGGGGCAACCCACATGGGTGCAGACCTTGGAATAGGCGAGCACTCCCTTGTAGTCCCAAGGCGCGGACGCGCTGCCACCCTGCTGGGCGACGATGTTCCGTTCATCAATGCGCACGACCACGATCACGGCCTTGGCGCGGGCATTGAGGCTGCCTTCGCGCTCCTCAATAGCGCGCAAGGTCTCCGGCACGGCGTTGATGAGACCACCGATCGGCACCTCATCGCCCTTGATCGGCAGGTACGTGACGTCGGTCACCAGCCGGGTGCCGGCTGTCCAGATGGTGTGCGTGAGCGCGCCGTTGGAGGGTGAAGGACCGAGATCGCGCAACAGCACCACCAGCGGGATGGGAAACAGTGCCATGGCTCCCAGCAGCGATCGCCTCATGATGCCGCTGCTCACGAACCTGGACTCAGCCACACCTGCTGCAAAGGTTTCCGCCAGTTGGTCGCGGTCCTGCGGCTCGCTGGGGAAATCGTGACGATCCTCGACAACCTCGATATCGGACATCAACTGTTTGGCCCAGTGGATGGCACCCAGCCCGATGCACAGTACGCCCAAGCCGAAGCTGAGGCCCATGAAGAAATTGATGGCATTGACGTCACCGACCACGGGCAGGCCGATGCTGGTGTTCCAGTCAACGAAGCCGTAGACCAGCACCGAGATCACGATCAGCAGCGCGGACGTCGCGAAGAGCCCGGCGACCTGGCGCTCCGCACGGCGCGCAGCAGCGGCATCGAGGTCGGTGGCGCGCCACTGATGTGCGACTGGGGCAGCCTGTGGCCGAGACGGGTGCTGCGGAGATGGCGTCACTTGGCCTTCACCCCGATCCAGACGGCGATGACGACGAGCAGGCCGAAGCCGGCCACCCAACCGAAGAGGCCCTCGGACACGGGTCCGAGTCGACCCAGGTTCAGGCCCCCTGGGTTGTCCGGCTGCTTGAGGAATTCGATGTAGCGGATGACCGCCTGCTTCTGTGCCGGCGGCAGTGTCGCGTCGGAGAACTGCGGCATGTTGTTGGGGCCGATGAGCATGGCTTCGTAGATCTGCGTGGGGGTGGCCTGCATCAGGTTGGGGGCCTGCTTGCCCAGCGTGAGTGCGCCGCCCTGACCGGCGAAACTGTGGCACTGCGCGCAGTTGGTGCGAAAGAGCTCGCCGCCCATGGCCAGATCGGCTCTTTTCCAATCCACCTGCGCAACCGTCGGGATGGCGGGCTCCGAACCCTGGCCCAACGAGGCCACGTAGGCCGCCATGGCTGCGGTCTGATCCTCGGTGTACAGCGAATGCGGGCGGCGCAGGGCCTGATCGGTGATGGTGGCGAGGGGCATGCGGCCGGTGCTCACCTCGAAATCAACGCCGGCAGCACCTTTGGCCACCACGCTGGGAACCCCGTTGAGTCCCTGACCGGTGAGTCCGTGGCAGGAGGCGCAGCCCTCCTGGTACAGCATCTTGCCCCATACCAAGGGGTCCGAAGGCTGGTTGGCGGTGCGCACCGCCGAGGCCGAGGTGGGTGCCGCTGCATAGGCGGAGACTGCCGGCGCGGCCGAGAGCACCAGCAAGGCAAGCGTGGCGGCCGGGCGTCGCAAACGGGCTGCGGTCATGGGTCGCGCTCCTTACTTGATGAGGTAGATCATCGCGAAGAGGCCGATCCAGACCACGTCGACGAAATGCCAGTAGTAGCTCACCACGATGGCGCGCGTGGCCTGACCGTGCGTGAAGGTCTTGCCCACGTAACTGCTGGCCAGCACGAATAGGAAGGCCAGCAGGCCGCCGGTGACGTGCAGGCCGTGGAAGCCGGTCGTGAGATAGAAGACGGATCCGTAGGCCGAGGACGAGAGTGTGAGACCCTCCCGCACCAGATTCGCGTATTCCCACACCTGACCGCCGATGAAGATCGCACCCATGGCGAAAGTGAGAGTGAACCAACGTCGCAGGGCGCGGGCGTCACCCCGCTCGGCGGCGAAGACGCCCATCTGGCAGGTGATACTTGAGGAGACCAGGATCAGGGTGTTGACGCCGGAGAAGGGCACGTTCAGCCGGGGAGTTGTCGATGCCCAGATGTCGGGGTTGATCGCTCGCAGGGTGAAGTACATGGCAAACAGTGCGGCGAAGAACATGAGCTCGCTGGACAGCCACACGATGGTTCCCACCGACACCAGATTGGGCCGGTTCAGGTGCGCGTGTTGCGAGGGCGCGACGGAGGTAGACACGTGGGTATTGTGCCAAGAAGTGGCTCGGAATCCACGGGAAATCGGAGTTTTGGCTGAATTTCTTGTCGATTGGTGCGATGGGCGGCAAATGGGCGGTGGCTATTCCCGAGAGTGGCCCGAGGCTGCTTCGATAGGGCCATGCTCCCTGTTCATGGCGGCACCCCGGATGCGCCGACCACCCCCTTCACCCAAGCCCTGCTGAGCTCCTGGACGCAGGTGGAGTGGCTGCCCGCGCTGGCCATGCTGGCCACCGCCGTCTGGTATCTGCTGGCAGTTCGGGTGTTGCACCGGCGTGGCGACAGGTGGCCGGTCGGTCGCACGGTGTCGTTCATCGTGGGCGGGCTCGGCACGTTGACGCTGGCCACCGAGGGACCCCTGGCGGCCTACGACACCACGCTCATCAGCGTTCACATGGTGCAGCACATGCTGATCTCCATGGTCGCCCCCATCTTCTTCGCGCTCGGTGCACCCGTCACGTTGGCACTGCGAACCTTCGCCAGGCCTTTGCATCGTGCACTCATGTGGCTGCTGCATTCCACCTTCATGCGAGTGCTGGCTTTCCCCATCGTGTCCGGTGCCATCGCCGTGGCCAACCCCTGGGCTTTGTACTTCAGTGGCTTCTACGAACTCACGTTGCGCAACGTCTGGTGGCATGACTTCAACCACCTGCATTTCCTGGTGGTCGGTTGCCTGTGGACTTTCGCGCTCATCGGCATCGATCCCATGCCCCGAGTGGGCCACGCCATGCGCATGCTGGCGGTGTTCCTCACCATGCCCTTCCACGCCTTCCTCGGCCTCACCATCATGGGCCAGCATCAGCTCATCGCCGCGGATTGGTACCTCGACCAGCGTCGGACATGGGGCGCGACGCCTGCTGCCGACCAGCAACTGGCAGGCGGCATCCTGTGGGCCGCGGGCGAACTGGTGTCCATCCTCATCTTCATCGCGCTCATGGTGCAGTGGTCCCGCGCGTCGGAACGCGAAGCCCGGCGCGTTGACCGCCAGCTGGACCGCGAGGACGCGATCCGCGCGGCTGCGGCTGCGCCCCATGCGGGGGAATAGACTCCTTGCATGTCTCTCAAGGTCATGGTTTTCAGCGACGACGCATCGATTCGTTCCCAGGTCCGCGCTGCACTCGGTACGAGCGTGGCGCGCGAACTGCCCGGTCTTGAGTTCCTCGAGGTCGCAACCAAGCCGGTCGTCATGCGCACGCTTGATGCAGGCGGCGTGGACCTGGTGATTCTCGACGGTGAGGCCCATCCTGCCGGCGGCCTCGGCATCTGCCGTCAGATCAAGGATGAGATCTTCAAAGCACCGCCGGTGATTGTGCTCATCGGTCGACCCGCTGATGGCTGGCTGGCCACCTGGTCGCATGCTGACGGTGTCGTGCCGCAGCCCATCGACCCTGTTGTCCTGGCGGAAACCGCCGCAGCTCTGCTGCGCCAGCGGGTTTCCGTCACCTCTGCCTGAGATGGGAAGCTGGACGCAACTGCTCGGGCCGCTCATGCGGCACGAACCCGTCCCTGTGGAACTCGTGCAATGGGGTATGCGTGAGGTGATGTCGGCTGCTGCTACTCCGTCGCAGATCGCCGCTTTCGCTGTCGCCATGCGTATGCACGGGGAGACCGCGGAGGAGATCGCCGCACTGGTGGAGGTGATGCTGGAGTTCAGCGAGCGCCTGCACTACGACGGTGTCGCCCTCGACACCTGCGGCACCGGGGGAGACGGCGCGCACACGGTGAACATCTCCACCATGGCGGCCCTGCTGCTATCCGCGGCCGGGGTGGCCATCGTCAAGCACGGTGGGCGGGCGGCGTCGAGCAAATGCGGCTCCGCGGACGTGCTCGAGGAGTTGGGGCTGCGCATCAACATCACCCCGGAGCAAGCACAGCAGTCGCTGGACCAGCTGGGCGCGGTGTTCTGCTTCGCGCCCACCTTCCATCCCGCCCTGCGCTTCGCCGGCCCGACCCGCCGTGAGATAGGCGTCCCCACGATCTTCAACATTCTCGGTCCACTCGCCAACCCGGCGCAGCCCCGAGCCCAGATCGTGGGCGTACCCGACGCACAGCGGGCCGCACTGGTGGCTGAGGCCCTGCGCCTCCGTGGCACCTCGGCGCTCGTGGTGCGAGGCGATGACGGCCTGGATGAGCTTTCCATCTTCGTTCCCAGCACTGTCTGGAGTACTTGGATGGAGGCGCCGGTGCGCCTGGACCCGCAACAACTCGGCATCCCGAAGTACGCCGCTGATTCCCTGCTCGGTGGCGATGCGGCGTTCAATGCCGATGTGGCCCGTCGCGTGCTGGCTGGTGAGACTACGGGCACACTGGCTGCGGTTGCTGATGCGGTGCTGCTCAATGCGGCCGCTGCCATGGTGGCCGTCCGCGCCGCCGAGGGCCAAGCAGCCTCCGATCTGCCGGCCGCTGTGGCCGTGCACCTTGCCACGCTGCGACCGCTGTTGGCCAGCGGTGCAGGTGGTCGCAAGCTGGACCAATGGATCGCCTTCACGCCGCGTTGACGAGACCGGCGCTGTTCAGGGCCGCGGCGAGTCGAATCGGCGGTTGAAGAACTCCTGACGCTGCTCCTGCTCGCGCAGGAATTGTGCGCGTTCGCGGGCCTCGAGCACCTTGGCGAACCGCAGATGCAGTGGCTCCATCGACGGCAGTGATGAGTGCAGGTCTCCGTCAATGAGCCGGACGCCGTCCTTCACCAGCCATGACCACAGAAGGTTGGACTCCCGCACCTCCGCGGCAGTGAGTGCCTTGCGCTCCGGAACCTCCTCGGCGACGGCCACCAGTGCTGCCACTGCATCATGGCGGTTCGAGCCCTCACGTATCAGCCCTGCTGCCGCCAGCCGTCCACGCCGGATCACATGCACCTCCCAGCCGCCGGGTTCGCGCCGGCCCGCCACAAGTTGTTCCGTGCCGAGCAGCAGTTCGAAACGCTGACGGCGGGTGTTGCCCTGGATGAAGGCCAGCAATCGATCGCGTACGACGGCCGCCTCCTCGTACCGTTCCTGCTGTGCCAGCTGCGTCTGTCGCGCTTCCAGAACCCGGGCCAGCTCCAGGCCGTCGCCGTTGCAGAGATCGATGACCGCGGCGACGGTGGTGGCGTAACCATCGCGATCAACGCGGTGATCACAGGGCGCGACGCAACGACCCATGTCCGCCAGTGCGCAGGCGGATCGCGGTCGGCGGAGGGTGATGGTCTCCTGGCAGGTGCGGATGGGCACGAAGGACGCGATGCATTCCCGCGCCGCCTCCGCATCAGCCCTCGAGGCGAATGGCCCCAGGTGCAGCCAGCCCTTCTCGATGTTGCGTTCGCGGACCACGGAGAGCCGCGGGAAGGTTTCCTTGGTGAGACGCAGCCAGACATTGCGTTCGGGGCGAACGCCGGTGCGATTGAAGGGGGGCTTGTGGGCTACAAGCAGTCGGTGCTCACGCACCAGGGCTTCGAAGTCGGTCTCGCAAGGGATGGCGCGGACCCTGGCCGTGAGCTCGAGCATGCGTTCCATGCGATCTCGGGTCTCCGCCGCACCGAAGTAGTTGCGCACCCGCGCTGCAATATCCCGTGATTTGCCGATGTAGAGCGGCTTGCCTTGCGCGTCCTCGAAGATGTACACGCCCGTGGAATGTGGCAGGTGATCGGCGAGGGAACGCTTGGCTCCGCGCCGCGCTGCGATGCGAGGACCGAGTTGCAGGAGGTCCTCGAGTCTTGTGACGCCGGCACCGGCCAGCCGTTCGAGCAGGCAGTGGAAGACATGGACAGTGGCGCGGGCATCGTCTAGTGCCCGGTGGCTGGGGGATACGGGTGCGGAGAAGTGATGGGCCAGAGTGGCGAGCTTGCGATTGGGGACTTCGCCCGAGGGCAGCGCGGCACGCGCCATGCGCACGGTGTCGATGACCCGCGGCTCCGGCCACGGCTGTTGCAGCACCGCGGCCGCGCCCTTGAGGAACCCCACGTCGTAGGCAGCGTTGTGCGCCACCAGCGTGGCGCCGGCGATGAACTCGAGAAAGGAAGGGAACACGCCGGACAGCGCTGGTGCCTCCGCCACCGTGGAATCGCTGATGCCGGTGAGAGCGGTGATGAAAGGAGGGATGGCGGTGCCGGGGTTCACCAGCGTCTGGAATTCACCGATGACCTCGCCGGCACGGATCTTCACGGCACCGATCTCCGTGATGCCGGCATCCACCGGTGCACCACCCGTGGTCTCCAGGTCGACAACCACGAATGTGGCGCCGGACAGGGATTGTCCGAGGTCGTCGATGGCGAGCTGCGTGGTCATGGACCAACCGTATGCGGAGCCCCCGACAAGGGCGTCGCGCCTTGTCATCATGACTGTCAGACCCGCTTCCTACCATGCGAGCCAGGAGGAACCATGATCATCAGTTGCGACGGTTGCGTCATGCGCGATCTGGCCTGCACCGATTGCGTTGTCACCCATTTTCTAGCCCTGCCGGCCCCGCAGCCCGTGGGGGCGGTCGATCTCGGGCCCAATGAGCAGCGCGCGCTCACCGTGCTCCAGGGTTCCGGGCTGCTGCCCCCATGGCGCATGCGCGAGCAGCCGCACGGGAGGGCTGTGGGTGACTGATCGGCAACCACCTGCCATCCGGCCGCTGACCGGCGGCAGGTCAGTTCACCGCTACAACGCTTGCTAGCGTGTACCGATGCAATGGAGCCGGGTTTCAGCGGGAGTAGCGGGGCTGTTCCTGGCCCTTACCACCATCGCCGCTCCTGCGGGGGCCGCCGAGCGTGATCCCCGGCTGGCCCAGGTGCAAGCCCAGGTGACAGAACTGGAGGCCCGGGCAGAGTCCGCAGCCGAGGACTGGAACAGAGCCCGCGCCCAACTTGCGGAGTCGCTTGCCAAGGTGACGGCACTGCAGCGGAAGGCGGCGCAGGCCCGCGACTCCTATGCCGCCGTGTCCAAGGACCTCGGCCGGCTTGTCGGCGGCCTTTACCGTTCGGGCATGATCGACCTCAATGTGCAAACGCTGTTCTCGGATAACCCCACCCAGTTCCTGCAGCAGATGGCTGCGGTGCAGCAGATCGGCTCCGCGCAGGCCATCGCACTCAAGCGCATCGCTGCCCGACGCCTGAGCCTGACCCAGGCCGAATCAGCAGTGCGTGCAGAGCAGGTTGTGGCGCAGCGCCTCACCAAGCAGGCGGCGGCGCACAAACTCGCAGCGGATAGGGCCCTGGCCCGGGCCGCCCAACTACTGGGAAGCCTGCAAGCCGCCGAGCGTGCACGCTTGGCCGCGATGCACAGGGCGCGAGCGGCAGCAGCGGCCCGGCGGGCCACCCACGCCCGTGCCACCGGCACGGCCAGTCTCGCGACCGTGTCCACAAGGGTGAAGCGAATCCTGTCCTACGCGCTTTCAAAAGTCGGGAACCGCTACAACTTCGGTTCCGCTGGTCCCTCCAGTTTCGATTGCAGCGGTCTGGTGATGGCGAGCTACCACACCATCGGTATCGGTCTGCCGCATTACGCCCGCGGCCAGTACTCGGCCACGCGACGAGTATCCAGGGGCTCGCTGCGCCCAGGGGACCTCGTGTTCTTCTTCGGACGCGGCATCCAGCATGTCGGCATCTACATCGGCAGGAACCAGTTCGTCCATGCTGCCAATTACCAGGACGGCGTAATCGTCACGTCGCTGTCGGATCCGTACTACGTCATGCGCACATCGGGATACGGTCGCGTCGTCCGCTAGCCCTGCGTGGCGTACATGGCCTCGATCTCCGCGGCATGTTCCCGCATCACCACATTGCGCTTCACCTTGAGTGATGGAGTCAACTGCCCACCTGCCTCGGTCCAATCCTCTGCGAGCACGGTGAACTTGCGAATGCCCTCCGCCTGCGACACCTTGCTGTTGGCGGCGTCGACCGCGTGCTGGATGGAATCCAGCAGGTCGGCATTGGCAAGGACATCCGCAGCCTTGGCATCCTCGGGCAGGCCGTGCGCCCGTGCCCAGGGGCCGATCGCTTCCGGGTCCAAGGTGATGAGTGCCGCCACGAAGGGCTTGGCATCGCCCACTACCAGGCATTGGCTCACCAGGGCGTGGGAACGAACGCGGTCCTCGAGCGGCGCGGGCGCGACATTCTTGCCGTTGGCGGTGACGAGCAACTCCTTCTTGCGTCCGGTGATGAAGAGGAAGCCATCATCATCGATGCGACCGATGTCGCCGGTGTGGAACCAGCCTTCGCTGTCGATGGCCTCAGCCGTGGCACGGGGATTGCCCCAATAGCCGCGGAACACCACGCCACCCTTTCCCAGCACCTCGCCGTCATCGGCGATGCGCAGAGAGATGCCGGGCAGTGCCGGGCCCACGCTGCCGATTCGGAAGCGTGAGGCGCGGTTCACACACAGGGGTGCGGTGGTCTCAGTGAGGCCATAGCCCTCGAGCACGGTGATGCCGATACCACGGAAATAGTGGCCCAGGCGCTCGCCGAGCGCCGCACCACCCGAGATCACCCAGTGCACATTGCCCCCGAGCCGGGAACGGATCTTGCTGTACACCAGATGGTCGAAGAGTTTGTGCTGCAGGGCCAGGAGCAGTGGCGCCCTGCCCTGCTCCGTGGCTTTGCTGTAGTCGATGCACACGCGTGTGGCGAGATCGAATATGCGGCCCTTGCCTTCTGACTGCGCCTTCTGCCGAGCGGCGTTGTAGACCTTCTCGAAGACCCTGGGCACGGCCAACAGGAATGTGGGGTGGGCGATGGCGAGGTCGTCCACCAGGTTCTTGGCGTCGGGAGCGTGGGACAGCGTGAGCCCCTGATCGACCACCACCACCTGGATGATGCGCCCGAAGATGTGTGCCAGCGGCAGGAAAAGCATGGTCGAGTTGCGCTTGTCACCGAGGACTTCGGGAATGGCGCTGGCTGCCGCGGTTGCAACGTATTGCAGGTTGCGATGCGTGATCTCACACCCCTTGGGCATGCCCGTGGTGCCGGAGGTGTACACGATGGTTGCGAGGTCGTCCCAGTCAACGGCGGCACGACGGGCGTCGAGCTCCGCGTCGTCCACTACGGAACCGGCGGCGGTGAGTTGCTCCAGAGCGCCGCTGTCGATCACCCAGCGATGCGCGACGACCGTTTCCGTGGCCCGCTGCGCCAACTCCAGATGGCGCGGAGTCTCCACAATGATGGCTACGGCACCGGAGTCCCGCAGAATCCACTGCACCTGCTCGAGGGCGCTGGTCTCGTACACGGGCACGGTGGTTGCACCTGCGTACCAGATTGCGTAGTCGAGGATGGTCCATTCGAAGCGGGTGCGGGACATCAGGGCCACGCGGTCACCCGCTCGCACCCCGGCAGCGATGAGGCCCTTGGCCGCTCCGCGCACCAGCGCATGGAATTCCGCGGCACTGGTGTCGATCCAGTCCTCACCTACGCGTCGCACCAGTGTGATGCGCTGCGCTTCTTCTGTTGCGTTGCGCAGCAGGGCATCAGTCAGACTCCCATGCTCGGGTAGGGCAAAGAGCTGCGGTTCCGTGGTTTCACGCATGGTTCCTCCCAACTCAACGTTAGTGCCGAGTCCGCTTCATTCATGGGAATTCGGCTGGATGGTCGAATCCGCTCGCCGTGCAGGTGCTCACTACGCTTGCCTGCAACGTGACGACGGGAGATGCGAATGTCCTTGGCCATCGGTGTGGACCTCGGGGGAACCAAGATTGCAGCCGGCGTGGTCGACGAGGCGGGTGTGATCATCGCAGAGGAACGTCGCCCCACGCCCACGGAAAGCAGTGAGGCCGTGTTGGCCGCCATGGCCGACGCCATCGCAGCGCTGCGCGCAGCCCACGATGTGTCCGCCGTGGGCATCGGCGCCCCGGGCTTTGTCAATGCCCAGCGCGATGTCTTGCTGTTCACGCCCAACCTACCGATGGCCGATGTGGCACTCGCTTCCCGATTGCGAGCGTTGACTGGTTTGCCGGTGGTGGTGGAGAACGACGCCAACGCCGCCGCCTGGGCCGAGTTCCGGTTCGGCGGTGGGGCTGAAGTGCAGGACATGGTGCTGCTCACCATCGGTACCGGTCTCGGTGGGGGCATCGTGAGCGGCGGCCAGCTGCTTCGCGGATCCTTCGGCGTGGCCGCCGAGGTGGGACACATCGAGATGGTGCACGGTGGCCATCGCTGCGGGTGTGGCCTCGACGGATGCTGGGAGCAGTACGCCAGCGGCAGTGCCCTGGTGCGTGTCGCACGCCGCCTTGCGCGCAAGCGGCGCGATGAGGCCACACAGCTGCTGGCTCTGGGCGATGGCACGCCGGAGGGCGTCAAGGGCAAGCACATCACCCGGGCGGCACGCGCCGGTGATCCCGTGGCCCTGGCTGCGTTCGAGGAAGTCGGAATCATGCTGGGTCGCGGCATGGCCATCCTGGCCGCGGTTCTCGATCCCGCCATGTTCGTGATCGGTGGTGGCGTGAGTGATGCCGGTGAACTGCTGGTGGCGCCGGCTCGACGAGCCTTCGAGGACCACCTCACCGCACGTGCACATCGCCCACTTGCCGAGGTGGCTCTGGCCAGTCTGGGCAACGACGCCGGCATCGCCGGCGCTGCCGACTTGGCACGGAACTAGCGCGAGCTGCTCTCCAGGCGCCGGATGAACTCCAGGCTGCGCTGGAAGATCACCTGATCGTCGTTGTCGAGGGTGGCGACGTGGAAGCTGTTCTCCAGCACGATCGAGGCCTTGTCCAGGGCCGGGATATTGGCGGCAAGCCACTGCGCATTCGACGGTTCCACTACATGGTCCTCGGCGCTCACCATCATCAGCGTGGGCTGCTGGACCCGCTGGATGTCGGCTCGCACCACTGCCCACAATTGCTGCAGTTGTACGAAGGCGCGAACCGGCATGCGGTCGTAGGCGTGCTCGTCACCTCCGGGGCGCTTGATGTCATTGCCGATCGCCGGCAGGGTGGGAAGCACGAACTGCAACAGTCTGGCGAAACCGGCACGGCGATCCTCGGTGTGCACCGCCGCATTCACCAGCACGATGCCTGCCACCTGCTCGCCCAGTTCCTCGGCCAGCCGCAGCGCCAAGGTGCCTCCCATGCTGAGCCCGCAGATGAATATGCGGTCGCAGCCTTGCTGCAGTTCCTGGAAGGCGCCCAGCTCTGCATCCCGCCATTGTCGCCAGGTGCTGCGCGCCATGTCCTGCACCGAAGTGCCGTGGCCGGGCAGCAACGGCAGCCTCACCGAATACCCATGGCGAACCATGTAATCCGCCCAGGGCCGCATCGATGCAGGCGATCCGGTGAAGCCGTGGCAGAAGAGAATCCCCGTCCTTCCGGCGTCGTGGGAGAACGGTTCGACCGCGGAATTGTGTGTCATGTGACAATGCTTGCACGCACCTGTCGTCGAGCCCGGCAACTTCCGCTTCACGCGCTGCGGCGGGAGCGATATGGGCCGCAGTCTCGATCTGCCGTAGCCTTGGCGACATGCTGTACTGGTTCCTCAAACTGTTCGTGCTGGGTCCCGTACTGCGCACGCTCTTCCGGCCCAAGATCATCGGCAAGCGCAATTTCCCCCGGCACGGCGCGGCCATCCTGGCCTCCAACCATGTGTCTTTCAGTGATTCGATCTTCCTGCCCCTGGTGGCGCCGCGCCGTATCACCTTCCTTGCCAAGAGTGAGTACTTCACGGGCAAGGGCATCAAGGGCGCACTGAGCAAGGCCTTCTTCGCGGGCGTGGGCCAGGTTCCCATTGACCGAAGTGGTGGCCGAGCTGCTGAAGCAGCCATCCAGACCGGACTGGCGATCCTGCGTCGTGGCGAGCTGCTCGGCATCTACCCCGAAGGGACGCGCTCGCCTGACGGCCGCCTCTATCGAGGCCGCACCGGAGTGGCCCGCATGGCGCTGGAAGCGGGCGTCCCCATCGTGCCGGTGGCCATGATCGGAACCTACGAGATCCAGCCCACCGGGCGGGTGTGGCCCAGGATCAAGCGCGTCAAGATCGCCTATGGCGCGCCCATAGACGTGTCTGAATTCGCCGATCAAGCCAAGGATCCGGTCGTGTTGCGCGCCATCACCAACCGGGTCATGGATGCCCTGCGGGAACTCTCCGGGCAGGAGTACGTCGACATCTACGCCACCAAGGCCCGTCAACTGCTGGCAGAGCAGGCGGCATCGGAATCGGCGGAAGAGGAGATCGCGCTGGCCGAGGAGGCCGCCGATGCGGAAGAGGACGACAGCAACTGAGCGCACCGCCGATCTGACCATGACGGGGACCACGGGCCCCCGCCATGTCGTGTCGGTGGATCAGTGAGCGGAGATGGTGCGCCCCTTCGGCTGACGGATCTCCGCGAGCAGTTGCGTGAACCATGGCTCGTCGGTGTTGAAGGGCTTGGCACCCTTGATGCGCGGGAACTCGATAGCGCGAAGTTCATCGCCCTGTTCCTCGTCCTCACCGATCAGGCCGGCAATACCCGCGAACGCGGATTCCACCGCTTTGTCGACACAGCGCGCAATCAGGGCCAGGTCCACTTCATTGGCGGCAGCGGCGCGTGCGTAGTAGCCGCTCTTCTGCACCAGCACCTTCTCGGCGCCGATGAGCGGGGCGAACTGTTCCGCGAACCACTTGCCGGGGTTGATGAGGTCGAGCTTCACGTGGCCGAAGGGATCACGTGGCACTTCCTCGCCGCGGGCCTCCATGCTGGCGATGATGGCGTCGAGGCCGGCTCCCTCGGAAAGGAAGATGTTGACGTTGCCGACCTCCTGCATGACCTTGGCCAGGCGCTCGGCCTCCGCCTCCAGGTTGAGTTCAACCTCTGGCACGTAGACCGCGTGAATCTCCCTGCTGGCGCGAGGCGCGCCGAAGCCTTCCACCCACAACCGCTCGTCGAGCGACGTGCGGTAGGCGAGTGCGGTGGCGGCGGTGAGCCAGCCGCAGTGGCGGCCCATGACCTCATGGATGATGAGCATGTGCGGGTTGGAGCTGTGCTCCGAGACCACGTTCTCGAAGAAGTGTGCGCCCTCCTCGGCGGCGGTCCAGGCGCCGAGGCTCTGCTTGATGGGAACGATGTCGTTGTCGATGGTCTTGGGCAGGCCCACCACGGTGAGCTCGTAACCGTTCTGTTCGAGGAAGGCCGCGAGATCGGCGGCTGCGGTATTGGTGTCGTCGCCACCGATGGTGTGCAGCACGTCCACGCCGTCGGCAACCAGCTGATCGGCCGCCACTCGCTGCGGATCCTGGCCCTCCTCGACGAGACCGCGCTTGACACAGTCCTTGACGTTGGTGAGTTTCACGCGCGAGTTCTGGATGGGCGACCCGCCGAAAAGGTGGAGACGCGAAGCCTGTTCACGGACCTCGGGCGTCACGACCATCTTGTCGCCACGCAGCAGGCCGGCGTAGCCACCGCGGTAGGCGATGATCTCGACCTCGGGTGCCAGTTCGGTGTAGCGCTGGATGAGGCCGCCTACGGCAGATGAGAGGCAGGGCGCGAGCCCTCCCGCCGTGAGCAGTGCAACCTTCTTGATGGCCATGGAAGCCCCTTCACTCGGATCTGGTGCGGCACGGTCTGGCAGTGCGTGGACAAGGGTATCGGGAGGCGACTGGCCGTCGTTTCGGGCCGTTTGGCCGTCGATAGACTTTCCAGATGCAACCCCGTGTCGACTGGCCCGAGCTACCGGCCGTCCAGCAGCCGGAATGGCCGGACGCGACGGCCCTTGAACGTGCGCTCGAAGAGTTGCGCATCATGCCGCCGCTCGTTTTCGCCGGCGAATGCGACCTCTTGCTGCAGCGCTTGGGTGATGTGGCACTTGGGAAGTCGTTCGTGCTCATGGGCGGTGATTGCGCCGAGACCTTTGCAGCCAACACTGCAAACTCCATTCGCGCACGGCTGCAGACGGTGCTGCAAATGGCGATCGTGCTCACCTACGGAGCACAGTTGCCGGTGCTGAAGGTCGGGCGCATGGCGGGCCAGTACTTCAAGCCCCGCTCCAACGCCAGCGAGACGCGTGAGGGCGTCACCCTGCCCAGTTACAAGGGCGATGGCATCAATGATCTGGCCTGGGATGCGGATGGACGTCGCCCCGATCCCATGCGACTCGTCCGCGCCTACAACGCATCGGCTGCCACCCTGAACCTGGTGCGTGCGTTCACGCAGGGAGGCTATGCCGATCTGCGTCAGGTGCACATGTGGAACCAGGACTTCGTTCGTGACTCGGCGGCGGGCCAGCGCTACGAGCGCATCGCCGGCGAGATCGATCGCGCGCTGGCCTTCATGGCCGCCTGCGGTGCCGACCCCGAGGAATTCCGGCGCGTTGAGTTCTATGCAGCTCACGAGGCGCTGGTGCTGGACTACGAGCGGGCCTTGACGCGCATCGATTCAAGAACCGGCGATCCGTACGCCGTGTCCGGTCACTTCGTATGGATCGGTGAGCGCACACGCCAGCTGGGTGGTGCGCACCTCGATCTGGTCTCGCGCATCAAGAACCCGGTCGGTGTGAAGCTGGGTCCCACGACCACCGTGGAGCAGGCGTTGGAGATGTGCGAGGAGCTCAATCCCCAGCGTGTTCCGGGACGTCTCACCTTCATCACCCGCATGGGCCACAGCAAGATCCGTGAACTACTGCCGCCAATCGTGCGCGGCGTCACCGACGCCGGACATCCGGTGGTCTGGTGTTGTGATCCCATGCACGGGAACACCATCGAGACATCGGATCATTTCAAGACCCGCGTCTTCGACGACGTGCTGGATGAGGTGATCGGCTTCTTCGAGGTGCACCGCATGCTGGGTACGCATCCGGGCGGCATGCACATCGAACTCACGGGTGATGACGTCACGGAATGCGTCGGTGGTACCGAGGGCATTCAGGAGCACCAGGTTGGGGAGCGCTACGAGACGGCCTGCGACCCCCGGCTCAATCGGGAGCAATCCCTGGAACTGGCCTTCCATGTCGCCGACATGCTGGTGAGACGCTGATGCGCACCGTCATCGAAGTGGCAACCTTCGTGGGTCCGCTGAGCTTCGTGTGGGACGACGACGCCCTGGGCGTCGACGCTGAGGGCCGCGTCATCAAAGGCGCCGTGGTTCGCTCCGAATTCGTCAGGGCCGCCAGGCTGGCCGGCGCCGGTGCCCGGGTGGTTGACGCCGATTCGGCGTCGGGAGATCCGGGCATGGTGGTGCGGGCGGTGCGCGCCTGGAGCGATGGCAGTGCGCCCAACGCGCTGGATGTCGTACCCGTGCTGCAAGCCGGTGGTGAATTTCGTCAGAAGTGCTGGCAGGCCCTGCGATCGGTGAAGGCGGGCGAGGTGCTGTCGTATGCCGAACTCGCGCAGCTGGCGGGAAATCCGCTCGCTTCACGCGCTGCAGGAAGCGCGATGGCAAACAACACGGTTGCCCCCTTTGTTCCCTGCCATCGAGTGGTGCGAGCAGATGGAGTCATCGGCAACTACTCGGCCACCGGTGGCAGCGAGACCAAGGTGCGCATCCTCGAGCACGAGGGCAACCAGATCGCCTAGCCGCTTCAGACGATCGTGATCGTCACGTTCGTGCCACGTGGAACCACAGATCCGGCACTTGGCGACTGTGATTTCACGAGATTCAACAGACGTCCGCTGGATTTGTGCACGGTCACCGTCAGCCCCGCGGCCCTGAGCTTGGCGGTAGCGGAACTTGCGGACAGACGGAAGACGTCCGGTACCGTGACGGGCGCCGGCCCCTTGCTCACCAACAGTTTGATGTGGCTGCCTCGCTGCAGCAATGTGCCCGCGCTGGGCGAAGTGCGAATGACATTGCCGGCCGCCACCTGATCGTCGTACAAGGTCGATGAGGCCGACGTGAAGCCGATGGTCTGCAGTGCGGCTTCGGCGGCCGCCAAGGTCTGGCCGGCCAGCGCCGGCACCGGAATCGGTGCCGGCCCCTTGCTCACGACGAGATCGACCGTGTCGCCGGGCTGGGCGATACGACCGGCCTCGGGATTGCTCGACAGAACGGTGCCGGGCGCCGCCTTGGCGTCGTACTGCTGCGTGACCGCCCCCAGGCGCAGCTTGACGGCCGCCAGTGCGCTTCGGGCGTCACCCTGCAGCAGGCCGATGAGTGAGGGCACCGCGTAGCGTTCCGGACCCTTGGACACCACCAGGGTGACAAGCGTGTCGTGGGTGACCGACATGCCCGGCGTGGGTTGCGCGTCAATGACGTCGCCTTCGGGAATCGTCTTGCTCCAGGCCTGGGTGGTGGTGCTGCGCAGAGTGGCATCGCTGAGCGCCTGCTTGGCATCCGCGACACTCATGCCGATCACCTGCGGCACATCGCTGTGGGACCCGGCCGTGGCCTGCCAGGCGATGCCGCCGGCCGCAGCCAGCAGCAGCAGCGTCAACACCGCCGGCCAGCGGCGGCGCCTGCGCCGACCGCTGACCATGCCGGATTCAGTGCGTGCCTGAACAGCGGAGGTTGGGACAGAGGGGTACTCGTTGCCACCCTGATCGATGACGGTGGTGGATTGCATGGGCAGCGGCACCATGGTGTATTCAGGATCGAGCGCTGCGCGCGTGGCGCGCACGGCGGCCAGGAATTCGCGTGCGTCCTGGTAGCGCAGGGCGGGATCACGGCGGGTGGCATGCGTGACCACGCCGTCGATGGCTCTGGGCAGGTCTGCTCGCGTGAGCGAGGGTGCAGGCACATCGGTGTGCACGTGTTGGTAGGCAACGGCCAGGGGAGTCTCACCCGAGTGGGGGACCACACCGGTGAGCATTTCATAGAGCAGGACGCCGGCGCCGTAGACGTCGCTGCGGGCATCGGCGTACCCGCGTTCCACCTGTTCGGGCGAGAGGTACGCGACGGTACCGATCAGGACGCCTTGCGTGGCAGCGCTCAGGGATGAGGAGACTATGGCGCGGGCCAGGCCGAAATCCGTCACCTTGATACGGCCATCGTCTCCGATGAGCACGTTCTCGGGCTTCACATCGCGGTGAACGTAGCCCGCGTCGTGCGCAGCGGCCAGTGCCTGCAGCACCGGATCAAGCACGGCCAGTGCCTGCACAGGAGTCAGGACACCTCGAGCCGCGATCACCTCGCGGACGGTGCGTCCATGCACGAATTCCATGACCAGGTAGATGGCGCCCGTCCCGCTGTCGCGACCCTGGTCATGTACGGCCACCACATGTGGATTCGCCAATTGCGCTGCTGCATGCGCTTCGCGTTCGAAGCGATGCACGAATTCGGGGTCCTCGGCCAAGGAGGCATGCATGACCTTCACAGCTACGGTGCGACGCAGCCGCAGATCACTGGCCGCGTAGACCGTGGCCATACCGCCTCGCGCTACGAGTGACTCAATGCGATACCTACCGTCAAGCGTGCGCCCGAGGAGTTGATCGCTGGTCATGATTCGCAGTGTAGGAGCGGAATGCGCTTGGGACGGCTTATGAATCGCGCAGTGCGCGACCTTCGAGCGGGCTACTTGCAACGGCGAATTCGCGGCGGGCGATGCGACCTGCCCGCTGCGCCTCGCGTCCGCCGATGACGGCATGTTTCATGGCCGAGGCCATGAGCACCGGGTCCTCCGCGCGTGTCACTGCAGACGCCAGCAGGACCGCGGCGCAACCGAGCTCCATGGCCAGGGCAGCCTCGCTGGCGGTGCCGATCCCGGCGTCAAGAATCACAGGGACCTTGGCCCCCTGCACGATCATGGAGATGGCATGGGGGTTGCGGATGC
Organism: Actinomycetes bacterium; assembly: GCA_021814565.1. Classification (GTDB taxonomy): domain Bacteria; phylum Actinomycetota; class Actinomycetes; order S36-B12; family UBA5976; genus JAKALQ01. The sequence continues at coordinate 26,594 of JAKAIC010000014.1, forward strand.
CCAGTCCGGAGCCGATGGGAGACCCCAGCGGCATGATGGCTGCGCAACCCACAGCTTCCAGGCGACGGGCCAGGATGGGATCGTCCGTGGTGTAGGGCAGCACGATGAAACCGTCGTTGACCAGCTGCTCCGCGGCATCGAGCAGTTCCACGGCGTCCGGCAGCAGCGTGTGGTCGTCAGCGATTACTTCCAGTTTCACCCAGTTGGTCTCAAGCGCTTCACGCGCCAATTGCGCGGTGAGAACAGCTTCACGCGCGGTGTAGCAGCCAGCAGTGTTGGGCAGGATGCGGATCGCGTGCCTGCGCAGCAGGTCCAGGACCGAGCCCTGGGAGGCCGCGTCTATGCGACGCATGGCCACCGTTGTGAGTTGCGTGCCCGACTCCACCAGCGCCCGCTCCAGCACCTCGAGGTTGGGTGCTCCGCCGGTGCCGAGCAGCAGGCGCGACTCGAAGCGCTCTCCGGCCAGCAGGAAATCGTCGTCGGTGTACATTCAGCCGCCCTGCACCGCAGTGACGATTTCGATCTCCCGGCTGTCGGTGACGATGGTGGAAGGCCAACTTGCCTTCGCCACCACCACCCCATCCACCGCCACGGCCACGCCGCGATCCGGGTAGCCCAGCTGGCTGAGCAATTCAGTCACGTTCAGCGCGTGATCCAGGGCGCGAGGCCTGCCGTTGATGGTGATCTGCATGACGTCTCCTACAGGAACCGTAGCGGTGAGGCATTGCTCATCGGCGATGGCATGACACCACTGCGCAGGTATTCGGCCATGGAAAGACCGGTGAGCGGGCCCAGCAGGATGCCGTTGCGCCCGTGGCCGGTGGCGTAGTGAACGTCGCTGCGAGTGCTGGCGCCCACGATCGGCAGATGATCGTGCGTGGTCGGGCGCATTCCCGCCCAGGACTCGGTGAATGCCCACTCGTCGACGCTGGGCATGATGGCGCGGGCATCACGCAGCAGCTCGAAGACACCTGCCGCAGTTGCACCGAGATCGAACTGGCGCTCCTCGACCGTGGCACCGATGACCACTTCACCCGATGGGCGCGGAACGATGTACACCGACTTCCCGCGCACCAACGCGCGCACCGTGAGTTCCGGCATGGCGCTGGTGCGACGGTCAGCCTGCAGACGCAGGATCTGTCCTTTGACCGGTCGGATGGCGGCCCTGATCGGCGCTTCGAGCGCTGCCTGGCGAACGGTGTCAATGCCCGCTGCGACCACGATGTGTTCCGCACGCAGCTGTTGGCTCTCGCATTGCACGAGATGCGGGATGGCCGTGACCTGCGCGGTCTCGTAGACGAACTCCACGCCCGCCAACTCACAAGCCCGCAGCAGTGCAGCGAGGAATTCACGGTTGTGTACCGCGTGGTCCGCTGGTGCCGCGATGCCCACGGAGAGGTTGGGGCCGAGCGCGGGCTCACGCTCGCGGACTTCGCGGGTGGTGAGCACCTCCGGTGTGAAACCGAGCGCTCGTTGGGCAGGCAGGTGCCGCAGCAGTTCCGCCTTGTCGTCGACGTCATGACCGACGACCACGGTGCCGTGATCCACGTAGCCGGACGGCAGTCCGGACTCGTCGGCAATGCGCGCCGCATAGGCCGGCCAGACATGCGCGGCTGCCACCAGCAGTGGGGTGAGGCGTTCGTCGCCGATGTGGTACTCGGTCAAGGGCGCGATCATGCCTGCCGCGGCGTAGGAGGCACCGTGCGTGGGCGTGGGATCGACCACCGTGACCGACATGCCCGAGCGAGCTGCTTCCCTGGCCGTGGTCAGTCCCGCAATGCCGCCGCCGATGATGACCAGATCCACGTGCTCATTCTTCCAGCATCTGCACGATTCGCCGACCCGGGGTCAGGCGTCGGACAATGGGGGGATGAAGACGCGCATTGATCGTGTGGCCCGCTTGGCCCGTGCCCGCCTCTACTGCTGCACCGGTGCGCGGACATCGCTGGCAGATTTCGAGGACTTCGTGAATGCCATCTACGAGGGTGGCGTGGACATCGTGCAATTCCGAGACAAGACCATGGAAGCCGGCCCCGCCCTTGCTCACCTTGAGCTGCTGCGGAGGGCGGCGGACCGGCATGCGGCGCTGGCCTGCGTCAATGATCGCGCTGACCTGGCAGTCATCGCCGGTATGGATGTGGTGCACGTGGGGCAGGACGACCTCACGCCTGCCCAGGCCCGCAGCATCGTGGGCGCCGACATGCTCATCGGTCGCTCGACACATGCCATCGCCGAAGCAGCGGCCGCGGCCGATGACGACGATGTGGACTACTTCGCCGTGGGCCCTGTATGGCCGACACCCACCAAGCCGGGTCGAGCAGCTCCCGGCCTGCAGCTGGTACGCGAAGTGTCCTCGCGGGAATTCCTCAAGCCCTGGTTCGCGATCGGCGGCATCGACGTCGCGCGCGTGCAGCAGGTGCGTGATGCAGGTGCCAGGCGCATCGTGGTGGTGCGCGCGCTCACCGAAGCGCAATCGCCGACCGCGTCCGCGCTGGGACTGCGATCGGCGATCGTCGGTTGATGCGGGCGTTCAGTCCAGGTGCACGGACCCACTCGCAGTTTCGAAGGTGATGGACACGATGCCGCTGGCATCATCCGGGGAAACCCAATCGACATCGATGGCATCCAGCGGATGGTTGCTCGGTTCGCCCAGCCAATCAGCGACTCGCTCGGCTTCGCCGGCGATCTCGATCTTGGAGATGCGAACGCCGGCGCCGCCGCGGGACGGATGCTGGTCCACGGGAGAGTCCCAGTGGATGAAGAAGGGGAGTTGAGGGTCATCGATCAGGTCGATGACACCGATCTGCCGCCATGCCAGCTCGTAACCGTCGGGACGACGACGGTGGCCACGGACTGCCTCCCGGCCCAGACGCGACTCGAAGGGCGTGATATCAGGTACCGATACCGCCCAGCCCAGCCAGCCTCCACCGGACTCGGCACGCTGACGAACGGCTTGCCCGAAGGGTGCTCGCTCCGCAGCAGGATGCTCCAGTGCAGCAACTACCTCGATATACATGTTGTCCTGCAAGGGCAGGATGAAGTTCTGGGTTCCGAAGTGGGGATGGCGTCCGCCGTCAGTGAAGGCCGCTCCCAGCTCGCCACCGAATCGCTGCACGGTATCGGCAAGGGCTTCATGCTTCACTGCATACGACACGTGATCTAGACGCATGCGTGGAGCCTTGCACATGAGGTGGTGCGGTATGAAATCGGGCGCCGAGGTGGGCCCCGTCGCCGATGGCGCACAGGTCACGGAAGGGCCGGCACCTGCTTCCGCGTGTCGAGAGATCTCCGGCCCCCCGGCTCGATACATTCTCGCGCGGTGACGGTGGTAGCGAGAGGGGAAGCTCGCGACCACCGTCACTGCTATCTGCTCAGGCGGCGCGGCTGTCCATGGCCAGCAAGTCCTGCGGTGTGTAGTGGGCGAATGATCGCGCGAGCAATGATGACGGGGCGCGCATCTCCAGACCATTGTTGAGCAGCCGTGCCAGCGAGTACTCCTCAGCCTCCAGGATATGCCGCACGTGCAGCGCTGCAGCGTCGATCTCGCCGTTGAGGTACTCCATGGCGGCTGCGCAGGTGTGCACGGGGATGGCGGCCCCGAGTGTGCTGCGCTCCATCATGCGTGCAAGCAGCTGTTCGATGGCAGGTCGCACGCCTGCGTCTGAGTCGGCGGAATAGGCGAGCACGGCATCGCGAATGGGGATGTCGTGGAGGGTGCGCGAGAGCCCCTGCAGTTGCGCGGCGTCGACGGGAAGTGCGCGTTCGGTGTCCATGATGGCCTGCAGCCATTCATCCCAGCGTGCACGGCGCCAGGCCACTGCCGGCTCGGGCCGCTCGGGCAGCGGGTCGAAGTCGTCATGCCCGTAGGCGTGACCGGCGTAGCGATTTCCGCGCGCGGTACAGCAGCCGTCCGCGTCACAGGTGAAGGAGCGCCAGCGCTGCGCCCCGGCCCACAGCCCGTGGAGCACCGTGCGCCCCTGATAGGTGAAGGCGTCCAGAAGTGGCGTGAGGTCGATACCGGGTCGGTCGCTGAAGCTCACCGCTGCCACAAAGCAGGTCTCAGTCGGCCACATCGAACTCTCGAGCAGGGGTTCGTCGAGCGGCCGGGTGACGGTGTTGGGGAACACGCCTCGCCGCTGGATCGAACCATCGGCATCCAATCCGACCATCATCAACGCATCGACGGGTGCGGCGTCCAGAAGGTAGGGCAGTTCGACGATGGCACTGCGTGGCTCGTTGGGGAACACTTCATACTCCTTTGGTGTGTAGGTAACGGCGTGCCTCGCGAACACGCAGGTCGAATGCCGCCGATTGCGTGATCACGCCATCGATGGGCAGGTTGGCGATACCGCGCGCGCTGTAGGTGGCCCGCCAGGTGCAGGTGACGCGAACCCGGAACAGTCCGCGCTTGGGATAGAGGTGTCGCACTCGGCCCGAGGGGTACCAGCCTCCAGGGTCGACGGTGCTGAACAAGGGCCCCTGCCCGAAGTCCCAGGTCCAGTTGGGCTGGGCAAAGACCGTGACCTCGACCCCGGCGACCGATGCAGGCGCGGCTACGAAGTGCGCAGGCTGACCAGCACGGAAGAAGGTGGGAAGGCCGGTGAGGGTGCTGCCACGGGGCTGACTGGACGGCGCTAGGACTGGCACGGTGCGCCATGCCAGGTCGTGGATGCCGGCGCTGATGGATGCCATGGGGATAGGTGCTTCGGTGAGGCAGATCGTGCCCTAGATCGGA
>JAKAIC010000097.1 GCA_021814565.1 Actinomycetes bacterium
CATGGGTTTCGGAAGATTTCGTCAGTACCTCGTCGCATGTTCTACATCACGAGCCATGAAGGCGCACTTAGCAGCGACCTGGCCGATCTCGTCTTGCTGCATCTCGTATGGCTGTTGGCGCACCCGGAAGCGCTGAAACGGTCCTCGCGAAAGTCGAAATCGCCCGCGACATGAACGGTGCGTAGAGCGGTTGCAGAAATCGGCCTTTCCGATTTTTGCACCATGGAATTCACCATCCTGATGAACCCGAAATCGTGAGGGAATCAGGGGTTCTACGGAACCCTCACCCCCATGTGCTAACCGTTGGTTGGCCCACCACCTGACGTTTGCCCGTCGTGACGCTCTCCCCCGTGCGTCGCGGCGGGCAAGTTTCGTTTTCGGGGGCGTTTGAGGGTCCGCGGCTAGGTTTGAACGAAATCGGTTTCAAGTTTGAACGCTCGCAAGATGGCGTGCTCGAGTGGGTGTCATTTACTGCTGCGCACGGGTTGCTTGACAGTTCAGAGGAACCTCTGAACAATGTAATGCATGACCGCTCAAATGACGCTTTCCGCCTTCGTGCAGACTCCAACCCGCGGCTTGGTTCCGTTGGACGCAGGTGATGATGTCGTGCTGACTCGCCGTGACGGCGTCGACCTGCGAATACGCCGGGAGGACGACGTTCGCGCTCTCGAGGGATCGGTCGGTCACGCCGTCAATGTGATCGCACGGCTCGCCCCGACGGAAGCGACCCAGCGTGTCGTTGCTGCGCTGACTGACGAGTTTCCTTGGATGACGTTCCTGTCCGAGCGCGAAACCGCGGCGTTTGCCACAGAGTATTTGACGACGCTGCGAGCGAGTGCGGCGATCGCCCAGTACGTGCGCGTTGACGTGGTTGTGAATGCGTGGCGTGCCACCGCGGAACTCAAGGCCGATCCGGAGAGAAGCGCGAGGATTCAGCGCCGCTTGCATGATGAGGAGCTCATTGTCGCAAAGCGTCCACGACGAGTCAGCGCCAAGAAGTGACTGGTGACGCGCGGGAACTCATTGCTGTTCCACGTCCCTTGAAGTCTGCGGAGTTCCAGATCCTGTTTCAGGGCAAGTCCGTGGTCGCCGATTGGACGGACTGTCTGGCATCGGCGCACAACGCCATGGTTGATGCGTGGGACGCCCTAACGGCGTCTCCGGATGAGGAGTCGGCGCGGCAGTATCAACTCAGGGGTGATGAGGCGTACCGAGATCACCAGGGCAAACGCCTTCCGCAGTGGGAATACAAGTTCTCCGACGGTGGTCGAATCCTGTATCTCCTGGATGCCGAGCCAGTGCGCAACGCCAAGGGCCGGCAGACATACGCGGGCCGCGTCATCGTCGTCGAGGCGTCGCCCGGGCATCCGAAGCACACGGAGCGCATCAAGGGTCCAAGGAAGTCCCCAGGACGTCGATGAAGCGCTGCGCGGGTTTGAATGAAATCGATTTCAGGTTTGAGCGGTGAATGCAACGGTCGCATCACCGCAGGTCAGAGCAATGGTTAGGTAGCCACCCCCATGTGCTAACCATTGGGTTGCGCGCATACTGACGTTTGCTTGTTCGGATGCCATTCCCGCGTGCATCCGAGCAGGCATTAGTCGTTTCCGGGGTCTTTGCGCATGCTGCGTAGCCGCCGCGCGACTGCTACCCGCGGCATCCCGCGATGAGTCCAGTCCAATTTGCGCACACAGCATCGGCTTCGTCCGGGTCCAGCAGCAGCCATTCCTGTGCCGCTCTCACACGTAGGGCGGTGTCAAGTTTCCGCAGCCGTTGACCGTCGCAGCAGCTGACGCTTCCCGAGGCAGGGCTGCCGCCGTTGTCACAGGGTGAAGGTCCCGTCCTCAACGGTCGCGATGCAGGCATCGACGCAGGCGGGGTCGAACAAGTTGCCCCGCTCAGAGCGTAGGTACGCGACCGTTTCCTCGGTCCCAGCACCGTCCTTGTAGGGACGCCGTCGACCCATCGCCTCCGTCACGTCGGCTACGGCAATGATGCGCGCAGCCAGCAACGTCTGCTCCCCAGTCAGTCCGAGGGGGTAGCCGCTTCCATTCATGCGCTCGTGGTGCTGGCCGACGATGGTCGCGATGGGCCAGGGGAAGTCCACATCTGCAAGCACCTCCTGCCCGATGACGGCGTGCTCACGAATCAGGGCCATCTCCGCCGGACGAAGGCGCCCTGGCTTGAGCAGTAGTTCCGTCGGAATCCCTATCTTGCCCACATCGTGTACCAGCGCAGCCAGGCGTATGCCCTGGACTTCCAGGTCGTCCAGGCCGAGCCGGATCGCGATGTGCTCGGCCAGTGCCGAGACGCCCGCCTGGTGCCCGGCCGTGTACGGGTCGCGCGCCTCCAGGGCACGGGTGAGTACCCGGATCGTGCTCTCGAGGGCGTCGTTGATACGCACGGCGGCCCGCAGCTTCTCCATGCCCACCCCGACTTGATGACAGAGAGTGGACAGGATGGTCGTCGCGGTCGCGTCGAACACTCCAACTTCCGCCGCATAGATGGTGAGAACGCCATCGAGAGTCCCGCGTACGAACACGGGGATGGACACCAGGGAGCGGATGCCGTGCTCGATGGCCTTGTCGCGCCACGGTGCGAACCGTTCGTCGGTGAGGATGTCCTCGGTGAAAACGGGCTCGCGCGCACCCACAGCCATGCCGCCTGGGCTGTTCGTGGTGCCGCCGTGACCCCAGGACACGGAAAGATCCTCGAGGTAGTCCTGCTCGGAGCCGGCCGACGACACGCAGGCAAGTTGGAAGTGCCCGTTCGAGAGGACGCGCCCGTACCAAGCCAGCAGGTAGCCGCCCGCGTGGACCGCCGCGTCGCAGACTTCCTGGAGCAGGACATCTTCGGTGTCGCTGCGCGCCAAGGCGGCGGTTGAGGCAAGCACCGCACGCCATTCCGGCTCATTGATGGCGCGCCATGGCAGTGACCCCTGCGGCTCGGCTTCGTTGAGCGCCATGAGGAACATCCCTGCCGAAGACAGAACATCGATTGGCGGCCGCACCCGCTCCATCTGCTTCTATCTGCAGCGTAGCCGTCCATGCAAACGGTGGTCGGAGGCGCCGGCTCGGCCTCTCGCGCATCCGTCCGGGATTCCCACCGCCATTGCTACATTCTCCGCATGACTCCACAGATCCACTCCGTCGTTGTCGTTGTAGCCGACCAGGACGTCGCACTCGATTTCTACACACGCATCCTGGGCTGGGAGAAGCGCGACGACAATCAGATGTCGCCCGACTACCGCTTCCTGACGGTGGCGCCACAGGCCCTCACTGCGGGGATCGCATTGGGTCCGGCCCACATCCACGGGTACGAGGCGCCGGGGCTCGACTCGCCGAAGGATGTCGGCATCAATCTCGTGGCGCCGGACGTGCGTGCCTTGTATGAAGCCTGGTCGCAGCAAGGAGTGGTCTTCGACATGCCGCCGACGCCTGTGCCCTGGGGTGGGTACGCCGTCCGCTTCATGGACCCCTTCGGCAATCGCTTCTTCATGACCGATGGGACGGCTCCGGCCTGAGCGCCGCCTGCGCGTGAACGACGTTCCCTCCAGATGAACCAGAGGAGCACCAAATGCCCCAGTACCTGATCTCTTTCAACCAGCAATGGGTGGGCGAGCACAGCTCCGACTGGTTCGCAGGTCGTGGACCCCTGGCGAGGGCAGTGGTTGCCGAGATGAAGGCGGTTGGTGTCCTCGTTTTCGCCGGTGGCATGGACGAGGACTACGAACGCGCGATCGGCATCGACGTGGTCGACGGCAAGGCCCAGGTCATGGACGGGCCGTACGGCCAAGGCCAGCAATACCTGGGCGGATTCACCATCGTCGACGTGCCTGACGAGACGTCCGCTCGGGAGTGGGGCATCAAGATCGCTGAGGCCTGCGGATGGCCCCAGGAGATTCGTCGCGTCAAGAGCTGAGCAAGCCCTCGTTCTGGCATAGCCCGCGCAGTAGATTCACGACGTGAGTGATGACCTCCACGGCTGGGATCCTGCACTGGCCACGCGTCAGATGACCTGTGAACGTTGTGGCAGCGCTTTCGGCTGCCGTGACAAGGGCGAAGCCGGCTCCTGCTGGTGTTCACGAGAGGCCTTCAAGTTGCCCATTCCCTTGCCCGAGGGCGCGGGGGAGTACACAGACTGCCTGTGCCCGTCCTGTCTGCGCGAGGTCGCTGCTCAGCTGCGCCAGCCTGAGTAATCGTGGCTGCTGGCGTGCGGACAGGGCGACTCCAGCGCGAGATGTTTCGCGCCGTTGCTCTGGCCGGGGTCTGCGCGCTGGCTGCATTGTCTGCACCGGCTCCGGCGGTTGCGGATGCCTCCGCGCCGCTGCGCTACCTCGTAGGTGTCACCTCCCAAGCACAGTCGCGGGCGGGCGGAGGTGTGCTGGATGCTGTTGCCATCGTGCGCGTCTCAGCTGGGCGCGTGAGTATCGAACGGATCATGGACGCGGCCGGACTTCCCGCCAATACCGTGGCGCCCGTCGGCCTCGACCCGGGCTACTACCGGCTCTTCGGCCATTCGCTGACCTCCTGGCCCGAGCTCTCCCTGGCACCGGACGGGCCAACCGTCGGCCGTTCATGGTTGCAGGCCTGGCGCAACACCACGGGGCAGCAACTCGACGGCGCCGTGGCGCTCGACAGCAATGCGCTGGCCTCGCTCATGCACGACATGGGCGTGACGCTGCGCACCCGAAGCGGCCGCGTGCTGAGCGCAACCGCAGCCATCAACGATGAGTTGGCCTTCGGCATGCATCGCCGAGCGTTGGTTTTCGGGTCACACCAGAACTTCGGGCGCGAGCAGAACTCGTGGCTAACCGGAGATGGGTGAGCGTCTCTGCATTCGCGAGGGCGGCGCTCGAGAACTTCCTGCGCAACGCCAGTTGATCGGTTGCCGTCGCACTGACGGCCTCGATCCCAAGGACGTCACTACCGTGAGGATTCTGGGAATGTGACTATGCGCTTGTCGGATCACGTACATGCCTCCATAGTGGGGGTAAGTGAGCCCCGCGTGGGGCGTCATCCCAGAACAGGAGATCCCCATGCAGTTTCTGTTTTCCGTGATCGATGAGCACTCCAATTCCGGAACTGCTGATGAAATGGCGGCGATCGATGTGTTCAACGAGCGACTGCGTGCCCATGGACACTGGGTGTTCGCCGGTGGCCTGGAATCACCGGCCGAGGCCACCGTCATCGACAATCGTGGCGAGGCGCTGAAGCACACACAGGGTCCCGTCAACCGAGCCCGCGAATTCGCGTCCGGCTTCTGGATCATCAAGGCGAACGATCACGATGCCGCGATCGAGTTGGCCATCGAGGCCTCGAAGGCCTGCAATCGCAAGATCGAGGTGCGGCCCCTCATGGAACACGCACCGCAGGTCTGATCTTCAGGATTTGCTCTTGCCGGCAGCGCCGGCACCTGCCCTGGCCGGTGCGCCCAGCGCTATGGACACCCCCAGCATGAAGCCGAAGTTGTACCAGTTGCCGTTGTTGTGCACCTCGTAGATGCCGACCTTGTCGTTGAACAGCGATACCAAGAAGGTGATGGGGCTGATCAGTCCCTCCCACAAGCCGGGCCAGAATCCCGCCAGATAGGTGCCACCCGTGGTCGCGGCGTCATTGGCGCCCGCAGTGCACGCACTGACCGCGGCGCCGACGCCGATCAGGCCCAACATCAGCTTTGCGTGCTTGCCCATCACTGCCTCCGTTTGCTCTGCGCGCACTCAGCCGTGGGTGCGACCGGAGCGCTGGGTTGGTGGCCGAATACACGGTCCGCGTTCGAGCGACGCATCACGTCAGGCTAGCCCTGCGCAGGTGACAGCGGTCGGGCCGTGTGGCCCTCGCGGCCCACCTACGGACAGCCAGACCCGCCTGCGCTAATATCTATGAGTCACTTGTAGAAAAGAGTTCGTCATGACCGACCTGCACCTCACCGAAGCCTCGCGCTGCAACTGCGGACACGATCACGCCGAGGAGATCGAGCTCGACGCCCGCCTCATACCCCATGCCGTGCGGCATGCCGCGATCTTCGGCGCCCTCGATTCCCTGCCCTCGGCTGGCTCGCTCGTGCTCATTGCACCCCATAACCCCTTGCCGCTACTAGCACAGCTGGAGGAGCGTCATCCCGCTGGCTTCACTCGTGAGTACCTGCAGGAGGGCCCCGAGGCATGGAAGATCCGGCTGACCCGCGCCTGAGCGGGCTCGCAGATCCGACCCCTGCAGGACGCGCCCGAGTGGCCGTCCTGCAGGCCCTGCGAGCGCAGTCACTGAGCGTCCCGCAGCTGGCAACGGCACTGGGCCTGCACGAGAACACCGTGCGATTCCACCTCGCGCGGCTCATCGAGGGTGGGTTGGTGGCCGTGATAGCCGGCGCTGTGGATGCTGCAGCACGTGCCGGCCGCGGCCGGCCGCCATTGCGCTACCGCGCCACCGAACAGGCGCGTGATGAGGGGGCTCGCAGTTACCGCCTGCTTGCAGCGCTGCTGCTTCGTCGGCTGGGGAAGGGTCGGGCTGCAAAGCGCCAGGCCTATGAAGCCGGTGTCGAGTGGGGGAGCGCTATCGACGTGCCTGGGCGACGCCGAGCACATGCGCAGGTGCAGACGCTGGTGGAGGTGCTGGCGGCTATCGGCTTCGAGCCGGATAGCGAGCACGCGGATGCCGGGGAGATCGCCCTGCACCATTGCCCCTTCCTGGAGTTGGTGGAGTCGGATGCGCGGCTCGTGTGCACGATTCACCACGGTCTGCTCACCGGCGTGGCGCAGCGCGCCGGGGGAGGTGTGCAGGTGATTGCTCTGGAGCCTTTCGTGCAGCCTGACCTTTGTCGCGTGAGCTACCGCCTGGCGGGCGCGAGCAGAACGGCCTGAGCGCCGCGGGCGCGCTCCGGGCTGGCAGTTGCCGCGGAGTGGCGCACGAGCACGGCTGCCATATCGCCG
>JAKAIC010000098.1 GCA_021814565.1 Actinomycetes bacterium
GCTGCGCGACCAGGGCGCGGTGTTCGTCGACGTGCGGACCAAATACGAGTTCTCGCGCGGCAGCATCGATGGCGCATGGCACATCCCCATCGACGACCTGCGGGTCCGCCACACCGAATTGCCGCGCGATCGCAAGGTGGTCGTCTTCTGCCAGGTCGGCCACCGCGGCCACACCGCTGCCATGTACCTGCGCGGTGTGGGCTTCGATGCCTACAACCTCGACGGTGGCTACAAGACCTTCAAGGCCGCGCCGCGGCCGGCGGCGAAGGCGTGATGATTCGTCATCCGCTTGCGCAGCCCTGCAGCACGCAGGCGGATGACGAGTTCGCGTGATTCCACGGCCACCGCGCCCAACCTGAGCGCTACATCGCGCATCATGTCGGGAAGGTCATAGTGATCGCCTCCGAACCCGTGCTCGGGAATGCCGAGCTGGCGGGCGAAATCATGCAATTCCTGCAGTGAGTGGTCACTCACCAAATGGCACCAGTAACGCCCGTGATTGGGCCAGTGCGCATTGTCGACGAGGATCGTCACTGCACATCCGCGATGGTGACCGTGATGCTCCGGCCATTGGCCAGCGCGTAGCTCACGTCATCGCCGATGCGCCTGCCGATGACGGCCGCACCAAGCGGTGATGAGGGCGACAGCACCTCGTGCCGTGAATGTGCCACTTCCTCGCGCGAACCGAGCAGGAAGACCTCACGCTCACCATCGTCGAACTCCACTGTCACCACACGACCAACTGCCGCCACGCCGTCCTCCACCTCGGGTGCGCCGATCTGGGCCTGCTCGAGGAAGTGGGTGAGGTGGCGGATGCGGGCCTCGTTCATGCCCTGCGCCTCACGCGCTGCGTGGTAGCCGGCGTTCTCGCTGAGGTCGCCCTCCTGGCGGGCGAGTTCGATGCGCTTGGTGATCTCCGCACGTTGCGGACCGGAACGCTCGTCCAGTTCGGCCTTGAGTCGGTCGAACGCGTCCTGCGTCAGCCAGGTGGTGTGGTCCGTCATTGCATCCTCCGAAAGCACGAATTATGACAGCGCAGCCAGCGCCTGCGGCGAGTAGACGCCGGGCGTGAGTGCCGGCGGCTGCTGCACCGGGGCCTGCAGGCCGGGTCGGAACTGCGGGCCGGGCAGGCTGTAGGGGTCGGAGGCGCAGTCGACCACTTCGATGATCACCGGTTCGGCAAGTAGCGCGAGCCGGAAACTCGTGTTCATCGCCGCGCGCGGTACCCGCACCACCGCATAGCCCACGTCGAAGCGGTCGAAATCCTGGGCGCGTATCGCGCACCACTGCACGTCGATGGACGCGGTGGTGCGCAGGGTGGCGGTGGCACTGTGGCTCCGGGCCTGCCAGGACCACGAGGAGAGGCTGTAGGTGGCGCTTTGAGTGACGACGTAGCGGCTGGCCGCGTAGGTGCCGATGGGCAGCACCACCAAAGCGGCCAGCGCCCAGCCCAGCCAGCGCCACCGGGATGGTGGGCGGATTCCGTAGCGCGCGTGCAGCTGCACGGGAATGTCACGCGGCTGCATGGGACCGTCCTTCGTCAGGCGAGTCCGCGCCCAACAAGCGGCGGATTCAGGGGCAGAATATCCGCATGAGCCTGCTCGCCCTGCTGGTGCACACCAGCGACACCATCGTGATCCCCAACCGCGGCGGCCTTTCCTCCGGCCAGTTGTGGACGATCTTCACCTTCGGGCTGCTGGCCGTCTGCTGGTTGCTGTACCGCAGCCTGAAGAAGCAACTGGGGCGTATCCAGGCGCCCAAGCCCGGCGACAAGCGTTGACTCCATCCCAGATCCGGCGCATCGCGATCGCGAGTGTGCTGGCGCTCATCGGCCTTGTCGGTTGCAGCCTGCTCGGCGTGTGGCAGTACTCCCGCGCCCACCGCGATGACATCGCCAAGCAGGTGCTCACAGCCGCCCCCGTGGCCGTGCAGGAGCTGGTGCAGGTGGGCCAATACGTGCCCGAGAACCACTTCGCACGCGATGTGCGCCTCACGGGTGCGATGGATCTCGCCCAGTCCCTGCTCACCTGCGGTCGCACTGAACGCGGTGTCGAGGGCTGCTGGGTGATCGCACCGGTCGCGGTCACGGCCCGGACTGCCAGCACCGCCGTGCTGGGCTTCGTCCCCGACTCGCAGGCCCGGCGCGTATTGCAGGCCCTGCGCGCACTCGGATCGGTTCCATCCACACTGCAGGGGCGGCTGCAACCGGCGGAGGTGATGGATCGCGGTCACGCCATCCTGCGCCCCACCACGCGCGTGCCGTACATCAATGTCAATGAACTGGCACTGCGCTGGAAGAGGCAATTGTTCGACGGCTACGTGATCGTCGACGGCCAGCCCCGCCAGCCAGGCTTGGCTGCCATCAGTGCACCACTCATCCTGCCTCCATCGGGCATCACCTGGCGCAATCTCTTCTACGCCTGGCAGTGGTGGGCCTTCGCCGGATTCGTGCTCTTCCTGCTTGTGCGATACATCCTCGACGTTCGCGAGGAGGCAACTACGCTTGCCGACACCATCTCCGAGGAGCAGCAGTGAACGAGAAGATCCATCAGGCCTTTCGCCGCTACCAGTTCGCCGCCTGGTTGGTCGGCACCTTCCTGGCACTGATGACGCTGGCACTCATCCGCTTCGGGCTGGGCTACGAGGCCACCTGGTACAAGGTGGGTTGGCAGATTCACGGCTTCCTCTTCATGGTCTACCTGCTGGCAACGGCCGACCTCGGTGTGAAGGCACGGTGGCATGTGGGACGTCTGCTCGGCACCGCGGTCCTCGGCACCATCCCCTTCATGTCCTTCGTGGCCGAGCACCGGCTGCGTCCTCAGTACCGGTAGCGCAGCTCAGCGCGCAGTCACCACTCGCGCGCGTTGGTGGCCACGGTGCGCAGCCGGTCGTGGCTGTCCTCGACCCCGGCCAGCGAGCGCGCCAGCGCCTCCAACACATCGGGCAGCGCGAAAACACTCACATTCGGTGTGAACATCTGAACCCCTCGGGCTTCAGCGTCCGCCTGCATGAGCAGGTGGATCTCCCGCCGCACACAATGCTGCAGTGCATCACCGCCAAGCCGCGCAGCGGACAGCGGCGCCCGCGCACCCAGTGGTGGGCGCGGCGGCTGCAGCCAGCGTGCTTCGGGGTAGCCACGCAGGCGCTCGCACGCACGACGGATTTCGTCGAGCGCGTTCATGCCGCGGGCGTCAGCGACGGTTGGTGAGGATGGCCAGGAAGCGCAGCACCTCGACGTACAGCCACACCAGGGTCGAGGTCAGTGCGTAGGCCATGCGCCACGACTCACGCTCAGGCAGGCCGAAGCGGATGCCCTGCTCGATGAGGTCGAAGTCGAGCGCCAGCGTGAAAGCGGCGAGCACGACGCCGGCCAGGCACAGCAGCAGGCCCAACTGACCAACGCCGTAGAAGCCCCAGCCCTGACCGACACCCATGAAGGAACTGACGAAGGAGACCAGACCGATGAGGCCGTAGGCGATGAAGGAGGCCATGAGGATCTTGGTGAACTTGCCGTTCACGCGCACGATCCTGTTCGAGTACAGCGCCAGCATGACCGCGAAGGCCACGACCGTGCCCAGCACGGCCTGACCCACCAGGTTGGGTGCCTTGACCGCGTAGGCATCGCTGAAGATCCGTGAAATGGCACCGAGGAACAGGCCCTCGGCTGCGGCATAGACGATGACGAGCGCCGGTACAACCTGCTTCTTCATGGCGTTGACGAAGCCGAGCACCAGGCCTACGACCATGCCCAGCAGGCCCAGGCCGACATTCTGCCAACCGATCACGGCACCAGCAGCAACCAGCAGCAACGAGATGGCGGTCTTGGCGACCACGTCAGGCATCTGCAGCGTGCGCTCGCCGAAGGCTGCGCCTGCAAAGGAGTGCTCAAGCTGCTGCGCATCGGCCTGTGCGTAGGCCGCCTGTCCCTCTTCGTGGAGGCCACGGTTCTCAGCGGCCGTTTCCACCGCGCGACGAAGCACGGGATTATTGCTCTGCATGGGGTTTCTCCTTGCGTTGTTGCCCCGACGTTAGCCCATGCGCGGGGCATCGGCACGTTCGCGTCCTGCAAGCGAGCACGGGTCCCGGGCGTCCTGCGCTCAGGGATTCCCACCCTGAAGTGCCGTCTGTGCCTTGCGCTCGGCCTGCTTCGAGCTGCGCTCCTGATGCGACTCCGCCGTCATCTCCCGGCAACACGTCGGTTCCGCCAGGTCCCTGAACATGGTCATGCTCACAGCACGGCCGGTCACCGGGTCGCGATAGATGGTGGAGCGCAACTCCGCCACCACCTCCGAGCCATCGGGGCGCAGGAAGCGCTTGACCATGCGCGACGGTCCTTGGCCCTCGCTCTCGGCAAAGGCGCGGAGATTGCGTTCGGTGAGGGCACGGTCGTCCGGGTGGGTGATCTCGAGGATGCTCATCCCCACCAACTCCTCCTCCGCGCGCCCCACCAGTTCGCAGAAGGCGGGATTGGCGTACTCGATGATCCCGGCATCCATTCCCTCAAGACCGATACGGTGATAGGGCGAGAGCAGCAGGCCCTCGAGTGCGTGCAGGCGCAACTCGTTGCGCGCCGACACCGCCGCCTGCACCACGGCGTCGGTGATGGGCACGAAGGTGACCAGGCGCGCCGGGGCGCCCGCATACACGACACTGCGGCCCAACACCACCACTGTCTCCTCGCTGCCGTCGGGTCGGA
This sequence comes from Actinomycetes bacterium, assembly GCA_021814565.1. Classification (GTDB taxonomy): domain Bacteria; phylum Actinomycetota; class Actinomycetes; order S36-B12; family UBA5976; genus JAKALQ01. The sequence goes on from JAKAIC010000098.1 coordinate 4,697, forward strand.
GCACGCGGGTGGTGGCGAAGGTCTCCTCAGTACCGCGACCGAAACCCTCGAAGCGCGCATGGTCCGCAGGATGCACCCTCGACAAGGCCGGAATGCCGACCAGTTCTTCCACGCTGCCAGCGCCCAGGATGCGTGCGGCCGCCTGATTGCCGACCAGGATCACCTCACCGCGCACGATGGCCACGCCCTCATGTGCCACCGCCTGCATCTGCTCGAACAGCGCCTGCGATTCATGAGCCAGTTCCAGGGCCCGCACAATGCCGGAGCGATCGCGAACCAGCCCCACGTAACGCACCCCGCGCGCACCCGGATCACGCGGCAGCGGATTGGCGTCCACACCGATGTAGCGCACGCGTTCATCCGCACCAATCATGCGGAAGTCGTGACGCCATGGCCGCCTGAACTCGCGGGCCTGCCGGTACTCGGCAACCACGCGCGGCAGGTCGTCGGGGTGCACCCGGGTGAGCCATTCCCGACCCAGCAGCGATGAAGTGGGCAGGCCGCCCAGCATTTCCACCAAGGTGGGGGTGACGTAGTCCCAACTGCCGTCGATCTCGGTCTCGAAGGCACCCAGCGGCAGCAGGGACAGGGTGGTGCGTCGAGCCTGCTCGGGGACCAGCAAGGGACTCACGGGATCATCTCCCGGGCCAGCGACCAGGCAATGCCATCGAGGATGTCATGCTCGCTGATGAGCACCTGCTGCAGGCCCGCGCGCTCCATGACGCGGCGCAGGATGAGCGCGCCCGCCGGGATAACGTCCACGCGACCGGGGTGCATGAAGGGCAGCGCAGCGCGCTCGGCGGAGCTCATGCTCAGGAAGGCCTCGGACACAGCACGCACCTGCTGCAGGCTGAGTCGCGTGAGGTGGATGGCGTCGGCGTCGTAGTGCGGCAGTTGCAGCGCCATGGCCGCAACCGTGGTTGCCGAACCGGCAACCGCCACGAAGCTGTGCGCTTCTCCGAGGGGCACTGCTTGCTGCGCCACGGCGATTGAGGCATCGATATCCAAGATGGCGGCATCGATCATCTGCTGGCTCGGCTTCTCTGCCAAGTGATGACGTTCGGTCATGCGCACGCAACCGATGTTGATGCTGCGCGCGAACTCGGGGGCATCACTGCCGACGACAAACTCAGTGCTGCCACCACCGATGTCCACCACCAGATAGGGCGCCGGCTCATGTCCCAGCAATTCACGTGTGGCGCCTGCGAATGAGAGCCCGGCTTCCTCGTCTCCGCTGATCACCTCGGGTGCCACGCCCAAGCGCTGGCGCACACCCTCGACGAAGACCTCGCGGTTGGAGGCATCACGCGAGGCACTGGTGGCGACGAAGCGGATGCGCTCCACGCCGTTCTCCTTGCAGGCAGCGGCATATTCGTCGCAGACGGTGAAGGTGCGCTGCAGCGCATCCTCCGCGAACTTGCCCGTGGCATCGACTCCCTGGCCCAGTCGCACAATGCGCATCTGGCGGCTCAGCTCATGCATGGCGTTGCCCTCGAAGTCGGCCATGAGCAGGCGCAACGAGTTGGTCCCGCAGTCGATGGCCGCTACACGCATGGTGCCGGCCCCCCTTGTCCTCATTGCTCGGCCTCCAGGCAGGCGGTGGGTGACCACCAGCCCGCAATGCGCGCCAGCACCTCGTCGCCCAGCGGATTCACGCCCGGTCCGGCCGCCAGCGCATGGGCGGCCAGTACGTGCAGGCACTTCACGCGGTTGGGCATGCCACCCGCCGAGATGCCTGCGATCTCAGGCACCTGCCCCAGCGCCTCGCGATCCGCGAGATAGGCCGTATGCGCAGACTCATACGCGGCCGCCAGTTGGGCATCGGTGTCAAGCCGCTGCTGCATCTCGGCCATGACACCCGTGGCTTCCAAGGTGCCGATGACCGAGGCGGCGCGGGGACAGGTGAGGTAGTAGACGGTGGGAAAGGGTGTGCCGTCGGGAAGCCGGGGTTCGGTAGCCACCACACAGGGCTTGCCACAGGCACAGCGCGCGGCCACTCCCGCAACCCCGCGGGCCCCACGACCGAGTTGGCGCTGCAGGATCTCCAGATC
>JAKAIC010000099.1 GCA_021814565.1 Actinomycetes bacterium
CACTTCCTCGGCAGTTCGCGCCGCTGCGCGAACGCCTGCGGTCCCGGAGTTGGCGCGCTAGCGCCAACTGCGCCCCCCACTTCCTCGGCAGTTCGCGCCGCACGGCAAATACGGCCCGCCCGGCCCCCAGTCGTCTGAATCCGGGACAGCGGGGGTTCGGATCGCGTTCGCCCTTGGCCAGTTCGGCGCAACGGCGCTGCGGTCGGCGCATGGCCGGTAGGATCGGGTCACTCAATGCCTAGCCAGGGGATACACCTGTGTCGAACTTCAACACATCGTTCCTCGGTCGCGACATGGCGATCGATCTCGGTACCGCCAACACGCTGGTGTACGTGCGTGGGCGCGGCATTGTGCTCAATGAGCCCTCGGTCGTAGCGATCGACAAGGACAACGGTCGCGTGCTGGCCGTGGGCATGGAGGCCAAGCGCATGCTGGGCCGCACCCCCGGCAACATCGTGGCCATCCGTCCCATGAAGGACGGCGTCATCGCCGACTTCGAGGTCACAGAGATCATGCTGCGGCACTTCATCCGCAAGGTGCACAAGTCGCGCCACCTGGCCAAGCCGCGGCTCGTGGTCTGCGTTCCCTCCGGTGTCACCGGTGTGGAGCGACGGGCCATCAAGGACGCCGGTTACGCCGCGGGCGCGCGCAAGGTGTACATCATCGAGGAGCCCATGGCAGCTGCCATCGGCGCTGGACTTCCCGTCGGTGAGCCCCAGGGCTCGATGGTGGTCGACATCGGCGGCGGCACCAGCGAGGTGGCCGTGGTCTCGCTCGGTGGCCTGGTGTCGAAACTCTCGATCCGCGTCGCGGGGGACGAACTCGACGACGCCATCATCCAGTACGTGAAACGCGAGTACTCGCTGCTGCTTGGCGAGCGCACGGCTGAGGAGATCAAGGTCGCCATCGGCTCCGCGTATCCCACGCCTGACGAGACCAACGCCGAGATCCGTGGTCGCGATCTCGTCACCGGCCTGCCCCGCACCATCGTGGTGACCGCCGAGGAGATCCGTCGGGCCATTGAAGAGCCGGTTGCTGCCATCGTTGACGCGGTCAAGCAGACACTGGATCGCACGCCCCCGGAGCTCTCCAGCGACATCATGGATCGCGGCATCGTGCTCACCGGCGGCGGTGCCTTGTTGCATGGTCTCGATGAGCGGCTGCGCCAGGAGACCGGCATGCCCATCATCATTGCCGACTCACCGCTCGATTGCGTGGTGCTGGGATCCGGCAAGTGCATCGAGGAGTTCGACTCGCTGTCGCGGGTGTTCGTCCCCGAAGCCCGTAGCTAGGAAATCCTCGACGCATGGCCCGCAGGCCCAACACGTTCTTGCAGGGTGCGCAGGCCGCGCTGATCGGACTGTGCACGCTGTCGTTGCTGCTGGCCGTCGTCGATTCCCGGGACGGATTCACAGGTGGCCTGCGCGCGGCGGCGGGGAGTTTCATGAGTCCATTGCAGTCGGCCGTGAATTCGGCTGTGCAACCACTCACCAGCTTCTTCGCGGACTGGCAGCAGTTGGGGTCACGCAAGCAGCAGATCGCAGAACTTGAGCACGCCAACGGTGCGCTCCGCGCGCAATTGCAGCTGACACAGAACGACGCACGCCGCGTGGCAGAACTGAATGCCATGCTCCGCGCTGCTGGCACCGCGCAGTTCAAGATGCTGCCCGCCACCGTGGTCGCCATCGGTGCCTCCCAGGGCTTCGCCGACACCTTGCTCATCGATGCCGGCACCATGGATGGCGTGCGCGTCGACATGAACGTCGTCAGCGGCGCCGGTCTCATCGGCCGGGTGGTCCAGGTCTGGAAACGCCAGGCCACCGTCGCCCTCATCACCGATCCCACGTCCACCGTGGGAGCTCGCGTCGAGGGGTCCGGGCAGATCGGTTTCGTCTCCGGCCTGGGCCGAATCGGTACCCTCCAACTGCAGATGCTCGATCCCTACGCGCCGCTCAACGTCGGCGATCGGCTGGTGTCGTTCGGTGTTGCGCACGGCATCTACGCCACGGGATTCCCCATCGGCACGGTCACCTCGATCCGTGGCAGGGCCGGAACCTCCACCCGGGTCGCTGATGTGACGCCCTTCGTCTCCATGGGCGCTCTCGACCTGGTGAGCGTGGTCATCGCCAAGCCCCGGAATGACCCGCGGAACGCCCTGCTGCCGCCGGTTCCACAGCCTGTGGCCCCGGACACGGCGACCGCGACCGACAGCGCCACCGCGCAGTCGGATGCTGCCACGCCGACGCAGTCCATCACCGCCGTTCCCAAGGCGACCACCAACGGCAAGGTGATTGGCTGATGGGCATAATCCGACGCATCCTCACCGCGGTCATCATGGTGCTCGTGATTGCCTTGCAATCGGCCGTGGTCGCGCGCTGGAACCTGCCCGGTGCCACACCCGATCTGGTACTGGTGTTCGTCGCCGCCTTCGCCATGAAGCACGATCCGGCGCGTACGGTGGCCTTCGGTTTCTTCTGCGGTCTGCTGCTCGACGCCACGCCCCCGAGTACCGGCATCATCGGCATCAACGCACTGTCGCTGACCGTCACCGCCTATGTGGCCGCACAGTTGCGGGCCGACCTCATGCGCAGCGTGTTCGGCCCCATTCTCTTCGTGGCAGTGGCATCGGCTGCCAGTGTCGTGCTCCATGTGTTCCTGTCGGCGCTGTTGGGCGCGGTGACGTTGTCACTGGGGCAGATGTTCGTGACCGCCCTGGCCACGGCCCTCTACGGAGCCATGCTGGCCAGTGTCGTGGTGCCGGTTGTGCATGCCCTGCTGAAATCACTGATGCCAGCGCCAACCGTGTTCGTGCGCAGGTAGCCATGTCCCGGCTCTTCATCCTGCGCGTCCTCACCGTGTCGATGTTCCTCACCCTGATCGGGCGCCTCTTCTTCATGCAGATGGTCATCGGCAACACCTATGCGCAACAGGCCAGCAACAACCAACTGCGTGCCGTGGTGGTTCCGGCCCCACGAGGGCTGATCCTGGACCAGGCCGGTCGGGTGCTCACGGGCAATCAGAGCAGTCTGGTGGTCACGGTGGATCGCACCGCCATCACCAGTCATCCCGCCGCAGGCCTGACCACGCTCAGCAAACTGGCGGCGATTCTCAAGACACCGGTGGCCGAACTGCAGGCGCGCCTCACCCTGTGCGGCACGCCCGGCGCCGCGCCATCGCCGATCTGCTGGAACGGCTCTCCCTTCCAGCCCATCCCGGTGGCCAAGGGTGTCGGAACAGACATTGCCCTGCAGGTGCTGGAACGACGTTCCGAGCTGCCCGGTGTGCAAGCCGAGCTGCAGTCAGAGCGCGAGTTCCCCAAGGTGTTCGGTGTGAATCTGGCTCAGGTGCTGGGCTATCTGGGCCCGGTGAGTGATGCGGAGATCGCGGCTGACAGCGCCAAGGGACTTCAGCTCAAGCGCACGGATGTGGTGGGGCGCTCCGGCCTTGAGCAAAGCTATGACCTGCAGCTGCGCGGCACGCCCGGAGTCACCGAGCTGGCCGTCGATCGCAATTCCACCGTCATCGGCACGGTGAGCAAGACCGACCCGGTACCCGGCAACTATCTCGTCACCAATATCGACGCCCGGCTGCAGGCCGTGGTGGAAAAGCAATTGGCGGCAGCCATCGCGCGCGCCAGGCAGCAGGGCTTCCCCGGTGATTCCGGTGCCGCGGTGGTTGTTGACGTGAACAACGGCAAGGTGCTGGCCATCGCCTCGTACCCCACCTACGACCCCTCGGTGTGGGTCGGTGGAATCTCCAGCAAGGACTACCAGGCACTCACGGACAAACAGTCGGGTACACCGCTGCTTTTCCGTCCCACCCAGGCTCTCTTCCCGCCGGCATCCACCTTCAAGGCCATCTCCACCGTCGCCGCGGGTAATGCCGGCTACCCGCTGACTGCGCCCATCGCCTGCCCGAGTGACATCAAGCTGGGCAATCTGCTGATGCACAACCACGAATCGGCGGCCTACGGCAACATCTCGGTTCAGCGCGCGATCGAGGTGTCGTGCAACACGGTGTTCTACAAGATCGGCTACGACCTCTGGTTGCGCGACGGTGGCAACAAGGCCAAGAACCCCAAGGATCCCATCAGCACCACTGCCAAGGCCTTCGGGCTCGGCAGCCCGACCGGCATCGATCTCCCGGGTGAGGCGAGTGGACGCGTCGGCGGTCGACAGTTCAAGACCGAGCAGTACGCACAGTTCCGGGAGATCTGGTGCAGGCGCTCGCAAATCGGCTACCCCGAAGTGTCGAAGACCGATCCCGTGCGCGGTGCGTACCTGACGGCACTGGCCAAGGAGAACTGCATTGACGGCTGGCTGTATCGAGGTGGAGACGCCGCCAATACAGCCATCGGCCAGGGCGATACGGCCGTGACACCGCTGCAGATGGCCATGGTGTATGCCGCGATTGCCAACGGTGGCACGGTGTGGGAGCCGCAGATCGCGAAGGCCTTCATCTCCTCCGACGGCCGGACCGTCACCACCATCAAGCCCAAGGCCAAGGCGCATGTGTTCATCAAGAAGGCCGTTCGCGACTACCTGATCAATGCGCTTCAGGGCGTGCCGCTGCGCGGTACCGGTATCTACCCCTTCCAGGGCTTCCCGCTGGACAAGATCAAGGTTGCCGCCAAGACCGGCTCCGGCGAAGTGTCGAATGCCAAGGCCCCGGTGTCCTGGTTCAATGCCTTCGCGCCGGCGGACCATCCCAAGTACGAGGTCGTGGTCATGGTCTCCCAGGGTGGCACCGGTGCCGTGACCTCCGGTCCCAGCGTCCGCATGATCATGGAAGCGCTCTTCGGGGTGCAGGGCAGCACCGTCAACCCGGCCAAGTCCGTACTCGTGGGCAGCGCGCCCGCCACCCGCTTGCCCACCGTCCGTGCTGATGGCACCGTGGTTCCGCTGCCCGGCGCAGGGCAGGCCTGGAGCCCCCTGGCCAAGCAGAAGGCGGGGGTCAAGCGGTGAGCTTCACCCGTCCGCAGCAAACCGCACGCTGGCGCCGTTTCGACTGGGTGCTGATCGGCGCGGCCGCCACCCTCATGTTCATCGGCACGCTGTTGGTGTGGTCCGCGACGCGGCCGCGGGCCATCGCCATGGGCACTGACCCGCAGATCTACCTGAAGAAGCACATCATCACCATCGTGCTGGCGGTCCTCATCGGCTGGGTGGCCAGCCGTCTCAGCTACCAGCTGCTGCGCGCCTACGCGCCCATCCTCTACGGCGCCTCGATTCTGGGTCTGCTGGCGGTGCTCGTTCTGGGCGCACGCATCAACGGCACTCGTGCCTGGATCGCCCTGCCCGGTGGATTCACGCTGCAGCCCGCGGAATTCACCAAAGTGGCGGTCATCGTCATCATGTCGTTCCTGCTGGCGGAGCCACGAGACCCTGACAAGGGGCCGCGATGGCACGACCTGATGCCGGTGTTCGGCATCGTCATCGTGCCGCTGGCACTGATCATGAAACAGCCTGACCTCGGCACCTCGCTGGTGATCTCCATGGTCATGCTTGGTGTGCTGGCCGTCGGCAACGCCTCACGGGGTTGGTTCATCGCCATCCTCATCGGCGTTGTCGCGGTCACCGCCATTGCGGTCACCGTGCCGGGCGTGCTCAAGAACTACCAGAAGGCTCGGCTCACTGTCTTCATCGATCCCAGCGTGGATCCTGCGGGCGCTGGCTACAACCTCGCCCAAGTGCGCATCGCCATCGGTTCCGGTGGCCTCACCGGCACCGGGCTGTTCAAGGGGCCGCAGACCAACGGTCGCTTCGTCCCCGAACAGCAAACCGACTTCATCTATTCGGTGGCCGGGGAGGAGCTGGGCTTCCTGGGTTCCGCGCTCATCATCGTGCTGCTGGCGCTCATCATGTGGAGGGCCCTGCGAATATCGGGGCGCGCACCTGATGCCTTCGGTCGGATGGCCGCGGCGGGCATCGCGGTATGGATCGGCTTCCAGACTTTCGAGAACATCGGCATGAGCCTGGGCATCATGCCAATGACCGGTGTACCCCTGCCCTTCGTGTCCTACGGCGGTTCCTCGCTGTTCGCGCTTGCCATTGCACTGGGCCTGCTGCAGCAGATTCATCTGGCATCAGACTGATCCCGGTGGCCAGTCCGGTGGGCTAGCCTGTGGTGCAGCACTCATGCTTGCGGGTCGGGCCCGCCTCCGCGAAGGAGTCCTGCAATGTCCACTTCGATATTCCCTGCCTTGGAACGGCTGCTCCCGTTCGTGCAGAAACCCGTGCAGTATGTGGGCGGCGAGCTCAATGCCGTGGTGAAACTCTGGGAAACCGTCGATGTGCGGTGGGTACTCATGTACCCCGACGCCTACGAAGTGGGGCTTCCCAACCAAGGCGTGCAGATCCTCTACGAAGTCCTCAACGAGCGCCCGGACGTGCTGTGCGAACGCACCTATTCGGTGTGGCCGGATCTCGAGAAACTCATGCGCGAGGAGGGGGTGCCGCAATTCACCATTGATGCGCACCGTCCCGTCGGTGACTTCGACGTGTTCGGAGTGAGTTTCTCCACGGAACTGGGCTACACCAACATGCTCACCGCTATCGATCTGGCTGGCATTCCGCTGCATGCCGGCAATCGCAACGAGTCGCACCCCTTGATCATCGCCGGTGGCCACGCCTCCTTCAATCCTGAA
>JAKAIC010000100.1 GCA_021814565.1 Actinomycetes bacterium
GGCGCGGCCTTCTTCACGGGCGCGGCCTTCTTCACGGGCGCGGCCTTCTTCACGGGCGCGGCCTTCTTCACGGGCGCGGCCTTCTTCACGGGCGCGGCCTTCTTGGCCGGCGCGGCCTTCTTGGCCGGCGCAGCCTTCTTGGCCGGCGCGGCCTTCTTCACAGGAGCCGCCTTCTTGGCCGGAGCCGCCTTCTTCACAGGAATCGCCTTCTTCACAGTCTTCTTGGCCACCGCCTGTTTCACGGTTGCCGTACGCACGGCCTTCTTCGCAGCCATCCCCTACCGCCTTCGTCCAAGAGTTGCAGGCAGGCTAGCCCGTGCGTCAAGCCTGGGAGCGCGACACGCGGCTACATCGTGAGCAATTCATCAAGACGATCCTGCAGCTGCTGGGTCTCGCCCGCGATCTGCACCAGTTTGTCCCGTGAAGTGGCGCCGGAAAGCAATTGCACGTCGGCAGGTCGCAGTCCGAACGCGTCCGCCAGGGCCCGCAGGGCGGCTTCAGTGGCCCTGCCGTCGACGGCGCGCGCGTTGACCCGCACCTGCAACCTGCCATTGATGGCACCGCCTACACCGGCGCGACTCGCGCCTGGGCGCACCCGGATCTCGAAGCGCAGCATGCGGTGACCCTAGTTGCAGCACCGAAGTGCCGGCTATGCCCGACTATCCTTGGCACGCCCCATCCCCAGCACGAGCGAGGTCGCGCATGTACCGCTCGGTCCCGCCCCGGATCGACCTGCCCGCCATGGAGCGAGAAATCCTCGCCACCTGGAACCAGACGCGGGTCTTCGAACGCTCGGTCGCCCAGACCGAAGGCCGTCCGCAATGGATCTTCTACGAAGGTCCGCCGACAGCCAACGGCATGCCCGGTACCCATCACGTCGAGGCACGCGTCTTCAAGGATGTCTTCCCCCGCTACCGGACCATGAAGGGGTACCACGTCCCCCGCATGGCCGGCTGGGACTGCCACGGCCTGCCCGTGGAGCTGGCGGTGGAGAAGGAACTGGGCTTCCGGAGCAAGAACGACATTGAGGCCTACGGCGTGGCCGAGTTCAACGCCAAGTGCCGTGAATCAGTGCTGCGCCATGTGGGTGAGTTCACCGCCATGACCGAGCGCATGGGCTTCTGGGTCGACTTCGACAAGGCCTACTGGACGATGAATGCGTCCTATGTGGAATCGGTGTGGTGGAGTCTCAAGCAGATCTTCGACAAGGGCCTGCTGGTGCAGGATCACCGCGTGGCGCCCTATTGCCCACGCTGCGGCACCGGCCTCTCCGATCACGAACTAGCCCAAGGCTATGAAACCATCACCGATCAGTCGGTGTTCGTGCGCCTGCCGGTGACCTCTGGCGAGTTGCTGGCGCGTCACCCCGGCCTGCAACTCCTGATCTGGACGACGACACCGTGGACGCTGGTGTCAAACACCGCTGTCGCAGCCAACCCGGCGGTGCAATACGACGTCGCTCGCACGGCTGATGGTGAGCTCTTCGTCATCGCCTCCAACCTGCGCGCGTCGGTGCTGGGCGACGATGCAGCAGTGTTGGAGACGATCACGGGACGTGAGCTTGAGGGCGTTGCCTATCAACGCCCCTTCGACTGGGTGGCCTTCCCCAAGACTGATGCACCGCTGAACACGGTGCTGCTCGCGGACTACGTCACCGTCGACGACGGCACTGGTCTGGTGCACCAGGCCCCCGCCTTCGGCGCGGACGACCTCCTCACCTGCCGCAAGTACGGCCTGCCCGTCGTCAACCCCATCCTTCCCGACGGCACCTTCGCGCCCGAGGTGCCGGAGGTCGGCGGCTCGTTCTTCAAGCAGGCCGACGCCAAACTGGTGCGCCTCATGGAGACGGCGGGCGTGCTCTTCCGCCATCTTCCCTATGAGCACCAGTACCCGCACTGCTGGCGCTGCCACACCGCCCTCATCTACTACGCGCAGCCCTCGTGGTACATCCGCACCACCGCCATCAAGGATGCGCTGTTGCGTGAGAACGGGCAGACCAATTGGTTCCCGGAGACCATCAAGTGGGGCCGTTACGGCGACTGGCTCAACAACAACATCGACTGGGCCGTCTCCCGCCAGCGCTACTGGGGCACTCCGCTCCCCATCTGGCGCTGCACCGAGAACCACCTCTCCGCCGTCGGCTCGCTGAGCGAGCTCTCCGAGCGCTGTGGGCGTGACGTCACCGGCACCGACCCCCATCGCCCGTACGTCGACGACATCACCTTCCCCTGCGCGGAATGCGGTGCCGTCTCCACGCGCGTGCCTGAGGTCATCGATGGTTGGTACGACTCCGGCGCCATGCCCTTCGCACAATTGGGCTATCCGCATCGCGCCAGCGAGGCTGAGTTCCGCGGCAACTATCCCGCCGACTTCATCTGCGAGGCCATCGACCAGACGCGTGGCTGGTTCTACACCTTGATGGCCGTCGGCACGCTGGTCTTCGATCAGTCGTCATACAAGAACGTGGTGTGCCTGGGCCATATCCTCGACGACCAGGGCCGCAAGATGTCCAAGCATCTCGGCAACATCCTGGAGCCCATCCCGCTCATGGACGAGCACGGCGCGGATGCCGTGCGCTGGTTCATGCTCGCCGGTGGATCGCCGTGGCAGGCTCGACGCGTTGGACATGCCACCATCGCCGAGGTGGTGCGCAAGACGCTCCTCACCTACTGGAACACTGTCTCCTTCCAAGCCTTGTACGCACGCGAATCGGGCTTCACGCCCGGCCAGCTGCCAGTGCCTCCGGTGGCGGATCGCCCCATCCTCGACCGCTGGGCTGTCTCCGAGTCGCAGCGTCTCGCGCGTGATGTGGATGCGGCGCTCGATCAGTTCGACACGCAACGCGCGGGTCGGCTCATCGCGGAATACGTCGACGATTTGTCGAACTGGTACGTGCGTCGCTCGCGGCGCCGCTTCTGGGAGGGCGATGCCGTCGCGCTCACAACGCTCCACGAATGCCTGCAGACGCTGACATTGGTGATGGCGCCCTTCACCCCCTTCATCACCGAACGGGTGTGGCAGGACCTCTTCACCTCCACCTCCAGCGCGCTTCCGGACTCCGTGCACCTTGCCGCCTGGCCCGAGGTCGACGAGCGCCTGATCGACGAGCGCCTGTCGCAGCAGGTGTCGCTGGTGCGCCGCCTGGTGGAACTGGGCCGGGGTGCCCGCGCGGAGGCCAAGGTCAAGACGCGGCAGCCACTTTCGCGTGCGCTCATCGCTGCCACAGGTTGGGAGCAGCTGACTGCAGAACTCAAGGCCCAGGTGGCCGAGGAGCTGAATGTGCAATCGCTGCAGTCACTGCTGGCCTCTGAGGGTGACCTCGTCGATGTCACTGTGAAGGCGAACTTCCGCGCACTCGGTGCCCGCTTCGGCAAGCAGACGCCGCTCGTTGCCAACGCCATCGCCGCCGCCGATGCCACAGCACTGTCGGCATCGCTGCGCGAGAGTGGCCGGGCCAATATCTTCGTCGGCGAGCTGGGGGATGTGAGCATCAATGCCGATGAGGTAGTCGTGACGGAGACGCCGCGTCAGGGTTGGGCGGTGGCCAGCGAATCCGGTGCTTCCCTGGCGCTCGACCTCACCATTTCGCCCGAACTGCGCCAGCTGGGCCTGGCTCGCGAGGTGGTGCGCCTGTTGCAGGACGGTCGCAAGGCGGCAGGCTTCGACGTGAGTGATCGCATCGCCGTGCGCTGGCAGGCCAGCAGCGACGAGCTGCGTTCAGCCATCACCGAAAATGCATCGGCCATCAGCAGCGAAGTGCTCGCCCTGGAATTCCATGACGCGCTCGGGGATGGCTTCGATGTGAACGACCCCGAACTCGGATTCAGTGCCACCATTGTGAGGTTGTGATGTCAGTCATCGAGAACGCTGCCGCGAACTACCGGGCAGCCACCAAGGAATTCCTGGACGCGGCTCGCGCCGTGCCCGCTGACCAGCTCGACCGCCGTCCGCGCGAGGGCTGGTCCGCGCGCCAGATCATTCATCACCTCGCCGACAGCGAGACCCAGTCGTACTCCCGACTGCGCCGCCTGCTTGCCGAGCCCACCCCCACCATCCAGGGCTATGACGAGGAGGCCTGGGCGCACTGCTCGACCCTCGGCTACACGGAGCTTCCCGTCGATCTCTCCATCGCGGTCTTCGAGTCGGTTCGAGCCGCCAGTGCACAGGTAATCGATCGCATGACGCCCGCGGACCTTGAGAAGTCGGGCCAACACACCGAGCGGGGTTCCATCTCCATCGCGCACTGGCTGGACATGTACACGCGCCATCCGCGCGAGCACGCCCAGCAGCTCGAGCATGCATTGCGCGGCGAGATCTAACCGGACAGCAATGATGGCGCCAACCCCAAGTGGGGTCGGCGCCATCGTCGTTGTGGGCAGCAAGGGCTGGCAGCGATGTTGCCCTAGAGCAGGCTGACGAAGCCCATCAGGATCTGCACGCCGAAGAACAAGACCAGGAAAGCCAGATCCAGCGACACCTGACCGAGACGCAGCGGTGGCACGAATCGACGCACCAGTTTCATGGGTGGATCGGTGATCTGGAACACCAGATCCACCAACATCAGTACGAGACCGCGCGGCTGCCACGATCGAGCAAACATCATGATGTATTCGATGATGATGCGCGCGAGCAGGATGTACAGGAAGAGCCCGAGCAGGCTACTGAGCAGCTGGCCGACAGCAGTGGAGGCGATCACGATGCCTCAGCTGTGGTTGAAGATGACGCCGGTGGCCACCTGGCGCACCTGCTCGACTTCGATGTCGACGTTACGCGGAGACAGCACATAGACGGTTTCCGTCACGCGCTGCATGCGGCCGTGCAGGCCGAAGACCAACCCGGAGGCAAAGTCGATGATGCGCCGGCGCAGACCGGCATCGAGCTGGGTGAAGTCGATGACGACGGAGTTGTCCGAGCGGAAGGCCTCGCCAATGCGCTGGCAGTCGTTGAACGACTGGGGAACCAGGGTGACTATGCGATTGACGCCATCCGTGGCGGGGCTCATCGCGGAAACGGGACGATCAAGCACCTGATCGTTGCCGCGAAGCGTGCGAACCGCGGCGTTGCGCTCCGGCAACGCACGTTCGACCGACCGCGAGTCGTGGCGTACGGCTCGCACCTCACGAACCGGGGCCTCAGCCATGACCTCGTCGTCCCCATCCTCCTCGACCAGACCGAGGTAGGCGCCGAAGCGCCGGACCGCACTTGCCATGGTTCCTCCATACATGTTCCGAGCCTCATCAGGGTACAGGGCGTGGGCCAAGGAGAGCGGAACCCACGCGGATATGCGTGGCCCCCTTTTCGATGGCGGCCTCGAAGTCATCGCTCATGCCGATGCAGCGGATGCCCGCCTCCGGGAAGCGCTCCAGCAGCTCGGCGTGCACTTCTGCGACCACGGCGAAGGCCCGGGAGGGGTCCATGTCCAGGGGTGAGACGGCCATGATGCCGCGCAGCCGCAGTAGGCCCTCCATGCGCCCGGCCAGGTCCAGCACGCCCTCGCGGGGCATGCCACCACGTCGAGGGTCCCCATCCACTGACAACTGCACGAGACAGTCCAGCGGCGCCCGAGCGGCACGCAACAGGGCGTCGAGCAGTGAAGGGCGATCGACGGTGTGGACGAGATGCGCGTAACTGACCACCGAGCGCGCCTTGTTGGATTGCAACTGACCGATGAAATGCCAGTGCGCGGATCGGCCATCGGCGGCGGCTAAGGCGGCCGCCTTGGGCTGCGCCTCCTGGTCACGGTTCTCACCGAATTCGGTGACGCCGAGATCCCGCAACAGTCGAACATCCGAGAGCGGCCAGGTCTTGGTGACGGCGATGAGGGTGACGTCATCGCTGCGTCCGGCACGCTCGCAGGCGGCCTCCATGCGCGCTCGCACATCGGCCAGATTGGCAGCCAGTTCCTGTGCGCGGTTCATGCGACCCAGCCGATCACGCCGGCCTGACGGCCGGTGATGCCGTCGCGGCGGTGCGAGAAGTACTCCGGCGATTCAAAGGTGCATCCACCCACCAGCCGCACGCGGGCGCCCCCGGCCTGCCACTGGGCTTGCAGCCCCACACGGATATCGGCACCGGGAGCGCCATTGCGGGCTGGTACCACTGCCTCCGGGCAGGCCGCTCGCACCAGCCCTGCGCGCTGCTCGGAGATGCCGTAGCAGGCACCGCAGATGCCGGGACCGAGCAGCACCTGTGCATCCTGCGCCGTGATTCCGTGCCCGGCCAGTACGTCCATGATGCGCGCGGTCATGCCGTCCACCAACCCGCGCCAGCCCACATGTGCAGCCACCACCAGATCCCCGGCCGCCACCAGCACCGGTACGCAGTCGCCGCCCAGGGTGACGAGTGGCGTGCGAGCGCGCGAGGTGGCCAGTGCGTCGACATTGGGCGTGATGGCGGTGGCTGCGTCGATTAGCGCCACCTCGACGCCGTGCACCGGCCCCATCCACGACAGCTCACCGCCGTCGAAGCGGGCCTGCAGTTGCTCACGATTCGACCGCACGTGTGAAGCATCATCGCCCACATGCGCGGCCAGGTT
>JAKAIC010000015.1 GCA_021814565.1 Actinomycetes bacterium
GCCATGCGGATGAAGAGCGGGCCGTAATGGCCGTAATCAGCCGGCCACCAGGGTTGTGAGGTGGTCATGAGTTCATTGAGTTCGGCCTTGAGTTCCACCAGGTCAACGCTCTTGAACTCGGCGGCGTAGTCGAAGTCGGGCCCCATGGGATTGCCGGCGGGGGAGTTGCGATGCAGCCGGTTCACGTCCAACTGGTTGGGCCACCAGTCGCGAATCGAAGTGCCGCCTGCGGTCGTCTGTTCGTGCGGATTGCTCATGGTGCTGACCTTCCAGTGGGGGCCCGCTCCGCCACAGCTGGAGTGCCTGCGGGGTGCGGCTGCCTTCACGCTAGTTCCGGGTCGCGCCGGTCACAATGCCCCGGCGCTGAATGTTCGTCCCTCGAAACTGCGGATTTCGCGGGCCCCACCGGAGTCCTCTAGACTCCCCCCGCTGTGCTCACGGGCACTGCGCCCCCCTAGCTCAGTCGGCAGAGCGTCTCCATGGTAAGGAGAAGGTCAACGGTTCGATTCCGTTGGGGGGCTCGCGAAAGCCGATTTCGCATCGGCGGGGTAGCTCAGTTGGTAGAGCAAGCGGCTCATAATCGCTGTGTCGCCGGTTCAAGTCCGGCCCTCGCTACGCCGGGCATCCGATGCCCGGTCGCACCACCGTGGGGCGCTCAACGCCCCACACAGGCGCTGCAGCAGCAGTGACTGCACGACAAGGCTAGGAGCCGTCATGGCATCAAAGACCACCGATGTTCGCCCGAAGATCACCCTCGCCTGCGGCGACTGCAAGAACCGCAACTACATCACGCGCAAGAACCGCCGCAACGATCCCGATCGCATCGAACTCAAGAAGTTCTGCCCCAACTGCGGCAAGCACACCACGCACAAGGAAACGCGCTGATCCCAGATCTGACAGCGGCCGTCACTCTCCGGGGTGGCGGCCGTTGCTTCATCAGCCGAACTTGTGCACATGGCGCTGCACATTGGCTAGCGTTCGCGCATTGGGAGGGGACGCATGGCACTCGATGCAGCCAATGTGGGGCGCACCTTCATCGCCCCTGAGCCATACCTTGTGGGGCGGGAGAAGATCCGCGAGTTCGCGCAGGCCACGGGTGAGACATCGCCGCTGTGCCACGACCTCGCCGCGGCCAGGGCGGCCGGCCACGCGGATGTCGTGGCCCCCGTCACCTTCCCGATCGTGCTTACGCTCAAGGCCATGGGCGAGGCTGTCACCGATCCCAGTGTCGGCGTCGACTGGTCGCGCGTCGTCCACGGCGATCAGCGCTTCTCCTACCGCCGGCCCCTGGTGGCCGGTGACGAACTCACGGTTCACACCGTCATCGAGTCCATCAAGACGCTTGCGGGCAACGACATGATCACCTTGCGCGGCGATCTCTTCGACGCGGCTGGCCTCGCACTGGGCAGCACCTGGACCTCACTCGTACAGCGCGGTGAGTGAGGTGCTGTACGAAGTGGGTACCGAGTTGCCACCCGTCACCGTGCGCTTCACGCGTGCGGATCTCGTCCGCTATGCAGGAGCGTCGGGGGATCTCAACCTCATTCACTGGCACGAGCGCACGGCGCTTGCGGTCGGCCTCCCCGGTGTCATCGCACACGGCATGCTCACCATGGGCCATGCCATTCGCGTCGTGACGGAGTGGATCGGGGATCCCACCAAAGTCGTTGATTACCAAGTGCGTTTCACACGCCCAGTTGTGGTGCCCGACGATGACGAGGGCACCGAGGTCACCTTCACAGGCAAGGTCGCCTCCATCAATGACGATGACACCCTCACTGTCACACTGAGCGCCACCAGCGCCGGTGTCACGGTGATGGCGAAGGCGTCCGCAGTCGTGAGGCCCTGAGAATTGCGCATCCTTGAAGCTGAGTCGCTCGCCCGTCACACCACCCTGCGCGTCGGAGGACTCGCCAATCGGTTTGTGATCGCCGAGTCCGTACCCGAGATCGTTGCCACCATCCGCGAGTGCGACGAGCGCGGCGAGCAGCTGCTCATTCTTGGCGCCGGCAGCAATGTCGTGATCAGCGACTCCGGATTTGACGGGACTGTCCTGCATATCGCCAACAAAGGCGTTGACTACGAATCGCACGCCTGCGCCGGCGCGACCGTGACCGTGCCAGCGGGTGAGATCTTCGATGACTTCATTGCCCACGCGGTGGCCAAGCGCTGGTCCGGGGTGGAGGCGCTCAGCGGCATTCCGGGCACCGTCGGAGCCACCCCCATCCAGAACGTCGGTGCTTACGGTCAGTCAGTTTCCGACAGCATTGCCAGGGTGCGCGCGTACGACCGCCTCAAGCAGGAGATGCGCACCTTCCACGCCGCTGACTGCGGCTTCGGCTACCGCACCTCCATCTTCAAGCGCCATGCCCCGCGCTTGATCGTGGTGGAAGTGCAGTTCCAGTTGCGCCTGGGTGAGCAGAGCATGCCCATCACCTACCCCGAACTGGCGCGCGAACTCGGCATCGAGGTGGGGCAGCGCTCAAGCGCAGCACTGGTGCGCGAGACCGTGTTGCGCCTGCGCACGGAGAAGGGCATGGTGCTCGACCCAGAGGACCATGACAGCTGGAGCGTCGGCTCGTTCTTCCTGAACCCCATTGTGGAGGCCCGCATGGCGCCACTCGACGCACCGCAGTGGCCACAGCCCGACGGCACGGTCAAGGTGTCTGCTGCCTGGCTCATCGAGCATGCCGGTATCGGGAAGGGGTTCGCGTTGGGCGGGGCCGCCACCTCCACCCGGCATGCGCTCGCCATCACCAACCGCGGCCAAGCCACTGCGGCTTCCGTCAAGGAGTTGGCCAATCTCATCCGGGCCCGGGTGCGTGTGGCCTTCGGCATCAATCTTGAGCCCGAGCCCACCTTCGTCAACCGCTGACGAACCCCCGCTGCCACTACCGGAACAGCCGACGGCTCCTTTGTGGGGCCTTCGCGCTAGCTGAAGGCCCCACAAAGGAGCCGTCGGCTGTTGAGTGCGGTTACTTGGCTTCGGCAAGCAGCTTCTGGATGCGGCTCACGCCCTCCACCAGGTCCTGGTCTCCGAGCGCGTAGGAGAGGCGTAGGTATCCGGATGGTCCGAAGGCCTCGCCCGGGACCACCGCCACCTCCGCCTGGTCGAGGATCAGCGTGGCCAGCTGCGATGAGGACTCGATGACCTGGCCGCGCAGGGTCTTGCCCAAGAGGCCCTTGACCGAGGCGTAGCAGTAGAAGGCGCCCTTGGGTGTCGGGCACACGACACCGGGGATCTCGTTCAGCATCGACACCATGACCTGGCGCCTCCGGTCGAAGGCCTCGCGCATGTGGTGCACATCTTCGAGGCTGCCGTTGAGGGCGGCCACCGCGGCGCGCTGGGCGATGTTGTTGACGTTCGAGGTGGCGTGCGACTGCAGGTTGGTGGCGGCCTTGATGACGTCCTTGGGGCCGATCATCCATCCCACACGCCATCCGGTCATGGCGTAGGTCTTGGCCACCCCATTGAGCACGATGCAGCGGTCGGCGATCGAGGGCACCAGCACGGGCAGTGACGCCGGTTGGGCATCGTCGTACAGCAGGTGTTCGTAGATCTCGTCGGTGATAACCCACATGCCGTGCCGGTCAGCCCACTCCCCGATGGCCCTGACCTGCTCCCGGCTGTACACGGAACCGGTGGGGTTGGAGGGGGAGCAGAACAGCAGCACCTTGGACTTGGGCGTACGGGCCGCCTCCAGTTGCTCGACGGTGACGAGGTAGTCCTGTGTCTCGTCGGCCAGCACCTCCACCGGGATGCCGCCGGCCAGCCGGATGCACTCTGGGTAGGTGGTCCAGTAGGGCGCGGGCAGCAGCACTTCATCGCCCTCATCGACGATGGCGGCGAAGGCCTGGTACACGGCCTGCTTGCCACCGTTGGTGACCAGCACCTGCGCCGCGTCGATCACGTAGCCCGAGTCGCGCAGGGTCTTGGCGACGATCGCCTGCTTGAGCTCGGGCAGACCTCCCGCGGGCGTGTAGCGGTGGTTCACGGGGTCCTTGGCCGCCCGCTGGGCCACTTCCACGATCCAATCCGGCGTGGGGAAGTCCGGCTCGCCAGCGCCGAAGCCCACCACCGGCCGACCGGCCGCCTTCAGTGCCTTGGCCTTGGCGTCCACGGCAAGCGTGGCGGACTCGGCGATGGCGCCGATGCGGGACGAGATGCGAGGAAAGGTCATGTAGGCGATTCTTCCTGAGGCGGCGCGCTTCCCGCGACTCGGGTTCGTCCCCGACGCTGGTTGGCGTCCTGCCCCTCGTTGCACGTAGACTCCGCCGGTCGGTAGCGACCTGCTGCTGTGCGCGAGCATGCCCAATCGGCTGCCTGTGCGCACGTCAGGGAGCCGCCGGAGGGCAGTAGCTCAATTGGCAGAGTTCCGGTCTCCAAAACCGGCGGTTGGGGGTTCAAATCCCTCCTGCCCTGCGATACCCGACGGGCGCCAACCCCGTCGGCTGAAACGAAAGGAACGACCAATGGCCGGTCAGACAGACGAGAACAAGGGCATTGTCGCTCGCGTGCGTCTGTTCGTGCGTCAGGTCGTCGTCGAACTGCGCCGTGTGGTGTGGCCGACGCGCAAGCAGGTGACGACCTACACGGGCGTCGTGCTCGTGTTCGTCACCGTGCTTTCCCTCATCGTTGCCGTGATGGACTTCATCTTCGGCAAGGGCATCCTCGCCATCTTCGGCTGAGCCCAGAACTTCCCCCAGGAGCCTTTCGTGACTGAACCCAACGACATCGTGGAACGCGGTGCGGAACAGGTGGACGAGTACGTCGTCATCGATGACGTTGCCGTCGAGCAGCCTGCCGAGCACCACGACCTGATGGATGTCGAGGAGAGCGCGGACATCGCCGAGGCGGTAGCCGCTGAAGAAGATCTCGACCCGGCAGCCCAGTTCGCCGCGGCGCTGCGCGCCAAGCCCGGCGAGTGGTACGTCATCCACTCCTACGCCGGCTACGAGAAGCGTGTGAAGACCAACCTGGAGAGCCGCATCCAGTCGCTCAACATGGAGGACTACATCTTCGAGGTGGAAGTCCCCATGGAGGAGATCATCGAGATCAAGAACGGCGTGCGCAAGCAGGTGCAGCGCAACAAGTTCCCTGGTTACGTGCTCGTGCGCATGGACCTCACCGACGACTCGTGGGGCGTGGTTCGCCACACCCCGGGCGTCACCGGCTTCGTGGGCCACGGCCACCAGCCCAGCGCCCTCACGCTCGACGAGGTCATCGGCATCCTGGCCCCCAGAGCCGAGAAGAAGGTCGCGGCCGGCGGCGTGGTCACCAGCACCGGTGCCAAGCCCGTGGTTACCAGCGTCGACTTCAACGTCGGTGATTCCGTCACCGTCAGCGAGGGCCCCTTCGCAACGCTGCAGGCCACAGTGTCCGAGATCAATCTCGAAGCCCAGAAGATCATCGGTCTGGTCGAGATCTTCGGTCGCGAGACGCCTGTCGAACTCTCGTTCTCGCAGGTTTCCCGCTCCTAACCACAGATTCCCGGTCGGTCGATCGACCGGGTGAAGAAAGAAGGACCCGTCCTATGGCCCCCAAGAAGAAGAAGGTCACAGGCCTCATCAAGCTCCAGATCAATGCTGGTGCTGCGAACCCGGCGCCGCCCATCGGCCCCGCGCTCGGTCAGCACGGCGTGAACATCATGGAGTTCTGCAAGGCCTACAACGCTGCCACGGAAACGCAGCGCGGTCAGGTCATTCCGGTCGAAATCACCGTGTACGAGGACCGCTCGTTCACCTTCGTCCTGAAGACCCCGCCCGCGTCGCGCCTCATCCTCAAGGCAGCCGGTCTGGAGAAGGGCTCGTCAGTCCCTCACACCACCAAGGTGGGTTCGCTCACCAAGGATCAGGTGCGTCAGATCGCCGAGACCAAGATGCCCGACCTCAACGCGAATGACATCGATGCCGCGATGAAGATCGTCGAAGGCACCGCCCGTCAGATGGGCATCACCGTCTCCGAGTGATGTCCCGGTCGTCGGTTGTACCGACGGCTCCCCGTCGTCCACACCGTGGGCGACGCAGTGGGAGGGCTGCTGCAGCCCGTACCACGAACTGCGAAGACATGAAATGAGAAGCAGATGAAGCGCAGCAAGACCTGGCGCGAAGCCGCTGAGAGCATCGACAAGAACGAGCTCTATGCGCCGCTCGCAGCCATGAAACTCGTCAAGGCCGCGGCCAAGTCGAAGTTCGATCAGACGGTTGACGTCGCATTCGTGCTCGGCGTGGATCCCCGCAAGGCCGATCAGATGGTGCGTAGCACCGTCAGCCTTCCTCATGGCACCGGCAAGACCGCACGGGTCCTGGTCATCGCTGGTGGCGAGAAGGCGGAGGAAGCTCGTGCCGCAGGTGCCGATTTCGTCGGCGCCGACGACATGATCGAGAAGATTTCGGGCGGATGGACGGATTTCGACGCCGTCGTCTCCACCCCGGATCTCATGGGCAAGGTCGGCCGTCTGGGCAAGGTGCTGGGTCCGCGTGGCCTCATGCCCAACCCCAAGACCGGCACCGTCACCATGGACGTCGCCAAGGCCGTCGCCGACATCAAGGGCGGCAAGATCGAATTCCGCGTGGACAAGCACTCGAACCTGCATGTGATCCTCGGCAAGGCCTCCTTCACGGAAGCCCAGCTCACCGAGAATTACGGTGCCGTGCTCGACGAGGTGCTGCGTGTGAAGCCTTCGGCGTCCAAGGGTCGCTACATCAGGAAGATCACCGTCTCCGCCACCATGACCCCCGGCGTTCCGGTCGATCCGGCACGTACGCGCGGTCTGCTCGAAGACGAAGCCTGATCCACTGCGCAGGGGCTCGACGGGAAACCGTCGGGCCCCTGCTGCATTTCCCGCCAAATCCGGGCGGCGGCCTGCGCTGACTTGCCCTCGCTTGTCCTCGTGTGCGCGTTGCGCAACGCCGTCGACGGGCAGACACGCGCACCCTGCGGAGGCGCTTCGGACCAAGTCAGCTCCGGCCGCAGCCCGGATTTGGCGGCGATGTGGCCGGCCGCGTACAGTTCGGCACGCCAATGACCGCCGGTCGGGGTCTCACGATCCCGGTAAACGTCGCTGATGCGAAGGCCCGCGCAGGAGTGAAGTAGGGAAGCAGTTCCCGATGTCCGCGCCTGTGCGCGGACTTTTTGTTTTGCACGTGGCGGTCCCATCAGGAAGGACACGCCATATGGCGCGCAAGGACAAGGAAGTAACCCTCGAGTCACTCGAGGCCGGCTTCCGCGACTCGTCCGCTGTGCTCCTCACGGAGTACCGCGGCCTTTCGGTGGCTGCAATGAAGAAGCTTCGCCGTGCACTCGGCGAGGAGGCTTCTTACACCGTTGCCAAGAACACGCTGCTGAAGCTGGCAGCCGGTCGTGCCGGAGTGGATGGCTTGGACGCCATGCTCGAAGGCCCCTCGGCACTCGCTTTCGTCAAGGGTGACGCGGTCAACGCTGCCAAGGCCATCAAGACCTTCGCCAAGGAGAACCAGAAGCTCGTCATCAAGGGCGGCTTCCTCGACGGCAAGGTGCTGACGGCTGCGGATGTGCAGAAGCTGGCCGATCTCGAGAGCCGCGAGGTCCTCCTCGCCAAGCTCGCGGGCGCCATGAAGGCGAAGATGGCCCAGGCCGCTGCGCTGTTCGCTGCTCCCGCATCGAAGACGGTTCGCACCATCGAGGCTCTGCGGGTTGCCGCAGAAGCCGATCCCTCGAAGATCGCCGGCGCCGGCACCCCCGCCGCACCGGCCGTCGTCGAAACCCCTGCTGCAGCTCCCGAGGCTGTTGCTGAAGAGACCCAGACGGAGGCTCCTGCCGCCGTTGAGGTCGAGGTTGCCCAGGCCCCCGAGGCCGAGGCCACCGAGACCACTGAGGGCTGACGTCCCTCAACCCAATGGGACGTCCGTCCCCACGACCCAGCCGCAAGGCAGGAACCTGAAAGGAAGGCCATCATGGCCAAGCTCAACAACGACGAGCTGCTCGAAGCATTCAAGAGCATGACCCTGATCGAACTCTCCGAGTTCGTGAAGCTGTTCGAAGAGACCTTCGACGTCACCGCCGCCGCCCCGGTCGCCATCGCCGCCGCCGCCCCGGCCGGTGCCGCAGCCGAAGCCGCAGTCGAGCAGGATGAATTCGATGTCATCCTCGAAGACGGTGGAGCCCAGAAGATCCAGGTCATCAAGGAGGTCCGTACGCTCACCAGCCTCGGTCTCAAGGAAGCCAAGGATCTCGTCGAAGGCGCCCCCAAGCCGGTGCTCGAGAAGGTCAAGAAGGACGTTGCCGAGAAGGCCAAGGCAGCTCTCGAGGCCGCTGGCGCCAAGGTCAGCGTCAAGTAGTTCCGCTCACCCGTTGGCCCGTCCCCGCTGGGGGCGGGCCTTCGTGCGTCTGGGGGCGTTCAAGGTCCACGGCCTCTTGGCAGCACTTCCGGCCCAGGCGCTGTCCACCGTCCACCCGTGTGTTGCTTGACGGATCGAATTCCGTCCGTCACCCTTCTCCCAACTCCGAGTCAAGGCTCGCAGCCCGATGGCCCCAGGGCCCCGGAACCCGATTGGCTGTCACCACGGTTCCCCCCTGCAGGACGATGGGCTCGCGAAAACCGCCCGGAGTCGACAGCAGTGCTGCCCTTCAGGTAGTCTGCCGCTTTGCGCTGCCCATCTCCCGCCATTGGCATTTGCCAAGGTGTGTTTGTGCTGCGCAACCGAACCGGCAGCCTTCGGAAGGACCACTGTGGCCGTGCGCCCCGCTTCTCGTCTTTCATTCGCCAAGATCCGCGAACCGCTTGAAATCCCTGATCTTCTCGCTCTACAGACCGAGTCATTCGACTGGTTGATGGGCAATGCCGCCTGGCGCGAGCGTGTGGCGCAGGCCACCGCTGCCGGACGGGTTGTCCCGACTGTGTCCGGGCTCGAGGAGATCTTCGAGGAGATCAGCCCCATCGAGGACATCGGCGGCACCATGGCGCTGTCGTTCCGCGAGCATCGCTTCGAGGATCCCAAGTACACCATTGAGGAGTGCAAGGACCGAGACGCCACCTACAGCAAGCCGCTGTACGTGACGGCCGAGTTCACCAACAACGAGACCGGCGAGATCAAGTCGCAGACGGTCTTCATGGGCGAGTTCCCGATCATGACCCCGAAGGGCACCTTCGTCATCAACGGCACCGAGCGTGTCGTGGTGTCACAGCTGGTGCGTTCACCGGGCGTCTACTTCGAGCGCACCATCGACAAGACCACCGACAAGGAGGTCTACGTCGCCAAGATCATCCCCTCGCGTGGTGCCTGGCTGGAGTTCGAGATCGACAAGAAGGACCTGGTTGCGGTGCGGGTCGACCGCAAGCGCAAGCAGCCCGTCACGGTGCTGCTCAAGGCGCTGGGCTGGACCTCCGACGAGATCCGTGAGCGCTTCGCCGCCTACCCGCACGTGCTGGAGACCCTCGACAAGGACACCACGGTCACCCAGGACGATGCCCTGCTCGACATCTACCGCAAGCTGCGTCCCGGCGAGCCGCCGTCGATCGATGCCGCGCGCACTCTCATCGAGAACTTCTACTTCAACCCCAAGCGCTACGACCTGGCCAAGGTCGGTCGCTTCAAGATCAACAAGAAGCTGGGTCTTGAGCGCGAGCTCACCGACTCCATCCTCACCACCGAGGACGTCGTCGCCACCATCGAGTACCTCGTGCGCCTGCACGCCGGCGAGACCGAGATGCTCGCGCCGAAGGGCCTGGTGCGCGTTGAGACCGACGACATCGACCACTTCGGCAACCGCCGGGTGCGTTCGGTCGGCGAGCTCATCCAGAACCAGCTCCGTACCGGCCTCTCGCGCATGGAGCGCGTGGTCAAGGAGCGCATGACGACACTGGACGTCGAGGCCATCACGCCGCAGACGCTCATCAACATCCGTCCGGTCGTGGCCTCCATCAAGGAGTTCTTCGGCACCTCACAGCTCTCGCAGTTCATGGACCAGACCAACCCGCTGTCCGGTGTCACCAACAAGCGCCGCCTCTCGGCGCTGGGCCCCGGCGGCCTCTCGCGTGAGCGCGCCGGCTTCGAGGTCCGTGACGTCCACACCTCGCACTACGGCCGCATGTGCCCGATCGAGACCCCGGAGGGCCCGAACATCGGCCTCATCGGCGGCCTCGCGTCGTTCGCCCGCGTCAATGCCTTCGGCTTCATCGAGACCCCGTACCGCAAGGTCGTCAAGGGCCGGGTCACTGACGAGATCGTCTACCTGACGGCTGACGAGGAGGATCAGGTCGTCATCGCGCAGGCCAACTCGCCGATCGATGCCAAGGGCAACTTCACCGACCCACGCCAGCTGGTCCGTCGCAAGGAAGACGAAGCGGCCTACGTGGATTCGGCGGAGGTCGACTTCATCGACGTGTCCCCGCGTCAAATGGTGTCGGTTGCCACCGCACTGATTCCCTTCCTCGAGCATGACGACGCCAACCGTGCCCTGATGGGTGCCAACATGCAGCGTCAGGCGGTGCCGCTGGTCCGTGCCGAGTCGCCGCTTGTGGGCACTGGCATGGAGTACCGCGTGGCCAAGGACGGTGGCGACACGGTCGTCGCCGCCAAGCCCGGCGTGGTGGCGGAGGTTTCCGCCGACCTGATCAAGACCATGAATGACGACGGCTCGTACGACGCGTACACGCTGTCGAAGTTCCGCCGCTCCAACCAGGGCACCTCGGTCAACCAGCGGCCGCTGGTCACGGAGGGCCAGCGCATCGAGGTCGGTGACATCATCGCCGACGGTCCCTCCACGGACAACGGCGAGCTGGCCCTGGGCCGGAACCTGCTGGTGGCCTTCATGCCGTGGGAAGGTCACAACTACGAGGACGCCATCATCCTCAGCCAGCGCCTGGTGCAGGACGACGTCCTCTCCTCGATCCACATCGAGGAATATGAGATCGACGCCCGCGACACCAAGCTCGGTCCCGAGGAGATCACCCGCGAGATCCCCAACGTCGGCGATGATCTGCTGGCTGATCTGGACGAGCGCGGCATCATCCGCATCGGCGCCGAGGTGGTTCCCGGTGACATCCTGGTCGGCAAGGTCACGCCCAAGGGCGAGACCGAGCTCACGCCGGAAGAGCGCCTGCTCCGTGCCATCTTCGGCGAGAAGGCGCGCGAAGTGCGCGACACCTCGCTCAAGGTTCCCCACGGTGAGTCCGGCGTCATCATCGGTGTGCGCGTCTTCCAGGCACCTGATGACGACCTCCCCGGTGATGTGAACACGCTGGTGCGCGTCTATGTCGCGCAGAAGCGCAAGATCACGGAAGGCGACAAGCTGGCCGGCCGCCATGGCAACAAGGGTGTCATCTCCAAGATCCTCCCCATCGAGGACATGCCCTTCCTTGAGGACGGCACCCCGGTCGACATCGTGCTGAACCCGCTGGGTGTTCCCTCACGTATGAACATCGGTCAGATCCTCGAGATGCACCTGGGCTGGGTCGCCAAGCAGGGCTGGAAGGTCGAGGGCGATCCGTCCTGGGCCGCCCATCTGCCGGCGGAGATCAAGGCCGGCAGCGCCGGCTCCAACGTCGCCACGCCCGTCTTCGACGGTGCTCGCGAGGAGGAGATCACCGGGCTGCTCAAGTCCACGCTCCCGACGCGTGACGGCGTTCGGCTGGTCAACGGTCAGGGTAAGGCGCACCTCTTCGACGGTCGCTCCGGTGAGCCCTTCCCCGGCGAGATCGCGGTCGGCTACGTGTACATCCTCAAGTTGCACCACTTGGTCGACGACAAGATCCACGCACGTTCCACTGGTCCCTACTCGATGATCACGCGCCAGCCCCTCGGCGGTAAGGCCCAGTTCGGTGGCCAGCGCTTCGGCGAGATGGAGGTGTGGGCGCTCGAGGCCTACGGCGCGGCCTACGCGCTGCAGGAGTTGCTCACCATCAAGTCGGACGACGTTGCCGGTCGTGTGAAGGTGTACGAGGCCATCGTCAAGGGCGAGAACATCCCCGAGGGCGGTATCCCCGAGTCCTTCCAGGTGCTGCGCAAGGAAATGCAGAGCCTGTGCCTGAACATTGAGTTGCTGGGTGCTGATGGCGCAGCCATCGAGATCCGCACGGACGATGACGATGTCTTCACGGCCGGCGAGGGCCTGGGCATCGACCTTTCACGCCGCGAACCCAGCAGCGTTGAAGAGATCTGACTCACCGAGAATCGTTGGATAGAGGAAACAGAGTGCTAGACGCGAACACATTCGGTGCACTGAGCATCGGCCTTGCCACTGCGGATGACATCCGCAGGTGGTCCTTCGGTGAAGTCAAGAAGCCCGAAACCATCAACTACCGCACGCTCAAGCCCGAGAAGGACGGCTTGTTCTGCGAGCGCATCTTCGGTCCCACCCGTGACTGGGAATGCTCGTGTGGCAAGTACAAGCGCGTGCGTTTCAAGGGCATCGTCTGCGAGCGCTGTGGTGTGCTCGTCACCCGTGCCGACGTGCGCCGTGAGCGCATGGGACACATCGAACTCTCGGCTCCCGTCACCCACATCTGGTACTTCAAGGGTGTTCCCAGCCGTCTCGGCTACCTGCTGGACCTCGCCCCCAAGGACCTGGAGAAGGTCATCTACTTCGCCGCGCACATGATCACGCGCGTCGACGTCGAGGGTCGTCATGAGGCACTCCCGCGTCTCGAGGCCGAACTGGGCCGCGAGATCGGGCTCATCGAGAAGCGTCGCGACGCTGACATCGAGGCCCGGGCCAAGAAGCTGGAGGCCGATCTGGCCACCCTGGAGGGTGAAGGCGCCAAGGCCGAGCAGCGACGCAAGACGCGCGAATCCGGCGAGCGCGAGATGGCGCTGCTGCGGCGCCGTGCCGACCAGGAGATCGAGCGCCAGCGTCGCGTCTTCGACCGCTTCCGCACGCTCAAGGTGCAGGACCTCGAGGGCGACGAGCTGCTCTACCGCCAGATGAAGGACAACTACGGCCAGTGGTTCGACGGCGGCATGGGTGCCGCTGCCATCAAGGCCCGCCTCGAGTCCTTCGATCTCGACGAGGAGGCCATCAAGCTGCGCGAGATCGTCAAGAGCGGCAAGGGCCAGAAGCGCACTCGTGCGCTCAAGCGCCTCAAGGTTGTGCAGGCCTTCAAGACCACGGGCAACAGCCCGCTGGGCATGGTGCTCGACGCCGTGCCGGTCATCCCGCCGGACCTGCGCCCCATGGTGCAGCTCGACGGTGGCCGTTTCGCGACCTCCGATCTCAACGACCTGTACCGCCGTGTCATCAACCGCAACAACCGCCTCAAGCGCCTGCTCGATCTCGGTGCCCCCGAGATCATCGTCAACAACGAGAAGCGCATGCTGCAGGAATCGGTGGACGCATTGTTCGACAACGGCCGTCGTGGCCGCCCGGTCACCGGTCCCGGCAACCGTGCCCTCAAGTCGCTTTCCGACATGCTCAAGGGCAAGCAGGGCCGCTTCCGCCAGAACCTGCTCGGCAAGCGTGTCGACTACTCCGGCCGTTCGGTCATCGTGGTCGGCCCGCAGCTCAAGCTGCACCAGTGCGGCCTGCCCAAGCAGATGGCGCTCGAACTCTTCAAGCCGTTCGTCATGAAGCGGCTGGTGGACCTCAACCATGCGCAGAACATCAAGAGTGCCAAGCGCATGGTGGAG
This sequence comes from Actinomycetes bacterium, assembly GCA_021814565.1. GTDB lineage: Bacteria > Actinomycetota > Actinomycetes > S36-B12 > UBA5976 > JAKALQ01. Next base: position 13,606 of record JAKAIC010000015.1, read on the forward strand.
CGTTCACGTTCGGTGGTGTGGGATGTGCTCGAGGAGGTCATCTCCGAGCACCCGGTGATGCTGAACCGTGCGCCCACGCTGCACCGTCTGGGCATCCAGGCCTTCGAGCCCAAGCTCATTGAAGGCAAGGCCATCCAGATCCACCCGCTCGTGTGCACGGCCTTCAACGCCGACTTCGACGGTGACCAGATGGCCGTTCACCTTCCGCTCTCCGCCGAGGCGCAGGCCGAGGCCCGCATCCTGATGCTGTCCAGCAACAACATCCTGTCGCCGGCATCGGGTCGCCCGATCACCTTGCCGACCCAGGACATGGTGCTCGGCATCTACCACCTCACCGGCCTCCGCGAGGGTGCCAAGGGGGAGGGGCGTGCCTTCACCTCCATCGCCGAGGCCTACATGGCTTTCGACACCGGCTCGCTGGACCTGCAGTCCAAGGTCAAGATCCGCCTCAAGGAGTTCATGCCCCCGCGCGGCCACAAGCTGCCCGAGGGCTGGACGCTGGGTGATCCGCTGATCCTGGAGACCACCCTTGGTCGCGCCCTGTTCAACGAGGCGCTGCCCATGGACTACCCCTTCGTCGACGTCGAGGTGGGCAAGAAGCAACTCGGTGAGGTCGTCAATGACCTGGCCGACCGCTACCCCAAGGTCGTCGTCGCCGCCACGCTGGATCAGCTCAAGGATCTCGGCTTCCGCTGGGCCACCCGCTCGGGTGTATCCATCGGCATCGAGGACGTGGTGGTGCCCGCAGAGAAGGTGCGCCTGCTCGGCGAAGCCGAAGAGCGTGCTGAGAAGGTGGAGAAGAACTACGCCCGTGGTCTCGTCTCCGACTCCGAGCGCCGTCAGGAACTCATCGACATCTGGACCCGTGCCACCGATGAGATCACGAAGGCCATGGAGGTCAACTTCGGTCCCGACAACCCGATCGCCAAGATGGCCTTCTCGGGCGCACGCGGCAACATCATGCAGGTGCGTCAGCTGGCCGGTATGCGTGGCCTGGTGTCCAACCCCAAGGGCGAGATCATCCCGCGTCCCATCAAGTCCAACTTCCGCGAGGGCCTGTCCGTGCTCGAGTACTTCATCTCGACGCACGGTGCGCGCAAGGGCCTGGCCGACACGGCGCTTCGTACCGCAGACTCCGGCTACCTGACCCGTCGTCTGGTCGACGTGTCGCAGGATGTCGGCGTTCGTGAGCTCGATTGCGACACCGATCGCGGCCTGGTCAAGACCATCGCCCACAAGAACGCCGACGGCAGCTACACCAAGGACGACAACACCGATTCCTCGGTGGTGTCGCGCAAGCTGGCGGAGAACGCCGTGGCTGCGTCGGGTGAGGTCATCGCCCACCGCAACGACGACGTCACCATGGGCCTGGTGGACGAGCTGGTCGCGAACGGCATCGAGCAGGTCAAGGTCCGCTCCGTGCTGACCTGTGATTCCAAGCACTCCACCTGTGGCTTCTGCTACGGACGCTCGCTGGCGACCAATCGTGCGGTGGAAATCGGTGAGGCCATCGGCATCATCGCGGCCCAGTCCATCGGTGAACCCGGTACCCAGCTCACCATGCGTACCTTCCACACCGGCGGTGTCGCCGGTGAGGACATCACGCACGGTCTGCCGCGTGTGCAGGAACTCTTCGAGGCACGTACTCCCAAGGGTGTGGCTCCCATCTCGGAGGCAGCCGGTCGCGTGCGCATCGAGGACTCGGACAAGACGCGCAAGATCGTCGTCACCCCTGACGACGGTTCCACCGAGGTGGCCTACGCCGTCTCCAAGCGCATCCGCCTGCTGGTGGCCGACGGTGATCACGTCACGGTGGGCCAGCAGTTGACTGCCGGTGTGCGCGATCCCAAGGACATCCTCAATGTCCTGGGCACGCGTGAGGCCGAGATGTTCCTCGTCGATCAGGTGCAGGAGGTCTACCGCTCTCAGGGCGTGGGCATCCATGACAAGCACATCGAGGTCATCGTGAGGCAGATGCTGCGCCGCGTCATCGTCATCGAATCCGGCGACTCGGCCATGCTGTCGGGTGAACTCGTCGATCGCGCTGAGTTCGCCACCCGCAACCGCGCGGTGCTGGCCGCTGGCGGCACGCCGGCCTCGGCCCGTCCGGAACTCATGGGCATCACCAAGGCCTCGCTGGCGACCGAATCATGGCTGTCTGCGGCCTCCTTCCAGGAGACCACGCGAGTCCTGACCGAAGCGGCCATCCAGCGTCGCAAGGATCCCCTGCTCGGCCTCAAGGAGAACGTCATCCTCGGCCGCCTGATCCCGGCCGGTACCGGCTTGCCCATGTACCGCGACGTGGAAGTGGAGCCGACGGAGGAGGCCAAGGCAGCCATGTACGCCTCGATGTCCTCCTACGACGACCTCGACTACACGGCCTTCGGCAGCGCCTCCGGTGAAGCCGTCCGCCTAGAGGACTTCGACCTGGGTGGCTACAGGTAAGTCGAGTGAGTGGAGCGCGAACTTGTTCGGGCTCCCGAGCGAGACGCACCTGTTGAGTTCCCTGCGCTCAGCGCCGGGAACGAACACCGCTAGGAGCGAGGGATCGCGAGCGCTTGCACTCGCGAACCAGCAATTCACGATACACAGGGAACCCGCCGCATCGCGGCGGGTTCCCTGTGTATTTCCGCCGAATTGACGCCGCATCGTGGGACTTCGCGGGAATCTCTGGGAACCCCCACAAAGAGAGCAGGCGGCCCAGCGCAGGGTGCTACCTCTAGAGAGTCACAGATTCGTGACGGGAATCTTCTAGGAGGAACTTATGAATACGCGCAGGGTACTGGGCGTTGCGGCCGGGATCGTGATGGCGATCTCCGCCCTTGCCTCGCCGGCCGGCGCGGCAACCAATGCCGTGACTGGAGTCCGGTACACCATCATCGGCCCCAATGCCACCAACGTCTCGTGGCTGACACCGCCGCTCGCCGATCACTACACGGTGTACGTGAACGGCAGCCTGGCAGCCACCACCGCGCCGGGTGTGAAGCGCATTGAGGTGACACTGAACAGCCTGTTGGGTCCCAAGGACCTGGTCCAGGCCAATGCCATCGCAGCTGACGGCACCATCGCAGCCCGCGTCACCGCCACCTATTGGTCGAACGGCTGGGTGGCCTTCCCGCGCCCGCTTCGCTTCGCCACCACAGGCATGACGCTCACCAGCACCCAAACCGCGAACCTGCGGGCCTTCCTGGCCCTGCTCGCGCAACATGGGCTCACTGACGTCAAGGCGGTTGGTCACAATGCCGGCGTAGTGGGTGCCCCGGGTGCCTATGCGCTGGGCAAGGCGCGGGCCAGGCTCGTGCTGTCCTATCTCTCAAGCCACGGCACGGTTTCGACCTTCTGGTCATCCTGGGGCAATGGTGCCCCGCTGGCCAACAATGACACCGCCGCCGGCCGTGCCTTCAACCGACGGGTGGAGCTCTTCGTCCGCTGACGTCGACTGACCACTCGCAGGGACCCGGAGCGCTCCGGGTCCCTTCGTTGTTCCGGCGCCGGTCGCGAATCGCGGCGTGTCGTGGTCGTCGGCATCCGGTGCGGGCGTAGCGTGACACCGCCAGATGGGTCCTTGGTCCCGAGAATGCGGGTCGCTTCGGACCACAGGCGCTGAGGCCGCCGTCCTCCTGTGGACAGCCGCGGCCCGGGGGCGCCTGTGCGTTTTGCTGTCGGCGAAGATCTCCGGTAACGTCCGTCCTCGCGCCCGACTTGCCTCGGGTCATGTTGCGTGCTCACCCGTGAGCGGGCAACGACCGGCCCCCTCCGGATCGAGAACGACGTGGTTCCCTGAGTGAACTGCGACACACCCGACCGCGTGGGTCGGCGAGGCAGCAGGGAGCCAAGCAACCAACCGCGTGCGAGCCGGTCTCGCATGCACAACGACACGGAGACGTGAGTGCCAACGATCCAGCAGCTGGTCCGCAAGGGCCGCCAGGACAAGGTCGCGAAGAACACGACGCCCGCGCTGAAGGGTTCGCCCCAGCGCCGAGGCGTGTGCACGCGCGTGTACACCACTACCCCCAAGAAGCCGAATTCGGCACTGCGCAAGGTCGCCCGTGTCCGTCTGTCGTCGGGCATCGAAGTCACCGCCTACATCCCGGGCGTCGGCCACAACCTGCAGGAGCACTCGATCGTGCTCGTGCGCGGCGGTCGCGTTAAGGACCTTCCGGGCGTTCGCTACAAGATCGTTCGCGGCTCGCTTGACACGCAGGGTGTCAAGAACCGCAAGCAGGCACGCAGCCGCTACGGCGCGAAGAAGGGCTGATACACATGCCACGCAAGGGTCCCGCCCCGAAGCACCCGCTCGTCCACGATCCGGTGCACCAGTCGCAGCTCGTCACACAGCTCATCAACAAGATCCTCCTCGACGGCAAGAAGTCGACCGCTGAGGCCATCGTCTACGGCGCCCTCGAAGGCTGCCGCGAGAAGACGGGCACGGATCCCGTGGTCACGCTCAAGCGTGCCATGGACAACATCAAGCCCACGCTTGAGGTCAAGTCGCGCCGCGTCGGTGGCGCCACCTATCAGGTGCCGGTTGAGGTCAAGCCCACGCGTGCCACGACCCTTGCCCTGCGCTGGCTCATCGCCTACTCCCGCGCCCGTCGCGAGAAGACGATGACCGAGCGCCTCATGAACGAGATCCTCGATGCCTCCAACGGTCTTGGTGCTTCCGTCAAGAAGCGCGAAGACACGCACAAGATGGCGGACGCCAACAAGGCTTTCGCGCACTACCGCTGGTAATTGCCGAAACAACAACGTCAGAGGAATTGATTCAAAGTGGCCAACAAGCTTGATCTCGTCAAGGTGCGCAATATCGGCATCATGGCGCACATCGACGCGGGCAAGACCACGACCACCGAGCGCATCCTGTTCTACACCGGTATCAACTACAAGATCGGTGAAGTCCACGAGGGTGCGGCCACCATGGACTGGATGGAGCAGGAGCAGGAGCGTGGCATCACCATCACGTCCGCTGCCACCACCTGCATGTGGAACGGTCACACCATCAACATCATCGATACGCCCGGCCACGTCGACTTCACGGTCGAGGTCGAGCGTTCGCTGCGTGTCCTCGACGGTGCCGTCACGGTGTTCGACGGCGTGGCCGGTGTTGAGCCGCAGTCCGAGACGGTGTGGCGTCAGGCCAACAAGTACAACGTGCCCCGCATCTGCTTCGTCAACAAGCTTGACCGCACGGGCGCCGATTTCTTCCGCTGCGTGCAGATGATCATCGATCGCCTGCACGCCGTGCCCTGCGTACTGCAGATCCCGATCGGCGCCGAGGCCAACCTCCGCGGTGTCGTCGACCTGGTGCGCATGAAGGCCCTGATCTGGCCCGAGGACACCAAGAAGGGCGAGGAGTACGACGTCGTCGACATTCCCGCCGATCTGCAGGAGCAGGCCGACGAGTGGCATCAGAAGATGCTCGAGGTCATCGCCGACGCGGATGACGAGTTCGCGGAGAAGTTCCTCGACGAGGACTTCACGGAGGCTGACGTCAAGGCAGCGATCCGTCGCGCCACGCTGGCCTTCAAGATCACGCCCGTCGTCACCGGTTCGGCCTTCAAGAACAAGGGCGTGCAGCCCATGCTCGATGCCGTCGTCGACTACCTGCCCTCACCGCTGGACATCGATGGCGTCACCGGTTTCGATCCCAAGGACGAGTCGGTGCAGGTCAAGCGCGTGGTTTCGGACTCCGAGCCGCTGGCTGCGCTGGCCTTCAAGATCGCGACCGACCCCCACCTCGGCAAGCTCACCTACGTTCGCGTGTACTCCGGTGTGCTGGAATCGGGTGCCACGGTCATCAACTCGACCAAGCACAAGAAGGAACGCATCGGCAAGATCTACCGCATGCACGCCAACAAGCGTGAGGAGATCGACAGCGTCGGTGCCGGCGACATCATCGCGGTGATGGGCCTCAAGGACACCACCACCGGTGAGACGCTGTCCGACGGCAACATCGTCCTCGAGTCGATGACCTTCCCGGACCCCGTCATCGAGGTGGCGATCGAGCCCAAGACCAAGGGCGACCAGGAGAAGTTGGGCATCGCCATCCAGCGCCTGGCCGAAGAGGATCCCACCTTCCGCGTGCAGACCAGCGAGGAGACGGGCCAGACCCTCATCAAGGGCATGGGCGAGCTCCACCTCGAGATCCTCGTGGACCGCATGAAGCGTGAATTCAAGGTCGAGGCCAACGTCGGCAAGCCGCAGGTGGCCTACCGTGAGACCATCACCAAGAAGGTGGATCGCGTCGACTACACCCACAAGAAGCAGACGGGTGGCTCGGGCCAGTTCGCCAAGGTGCAGATCGCGATCGAGCCCAACGCCGAGTCCGTCGGCGGCAAGGGTGGCTACGAATTCGTCAACGCCGTCACCGGTGGTCGCATCCCGCGCGAATACATTCCCTCGGTGGATGCCGGCTGCCAGGACGCGATGGCCTACGGCGTGCTCGCCGGCTTCCCGCTGGTGGACGTCAAGGTGTCGCTGCTCGACGGTGCCTACCACGACGTCGACTCCTCAGAACTTGCCTTCAAGATCGCCGGTTCCATGGCCTTCAAGGAGGCCGCACGCAAGGCAGCGCCGGTGCTGCTGGAGCCGATGATGTCGGTGGAAGTCACCACCCCTGAAGATTTCATGGGCGACGTGATCGGTGACCTGAACTCGCGCCGTGGACAGATCCAGTCCATGGACGAGCGCGCAGGCGCACGCGTCGTGAAGGCCCTGGTCCCGCTTTCGGAGATGTTCGGCTACGTCGGCGATCTCCGCTCCAAGACCCAGGGTCGCGCGTCGTACTCCATGGAGTTCGACTCGTACGCACAGGTGCCGAACAACGTTGCGACGGAGATCGTCGCGAAGTCGCGAGGCGAGTAACACCCGGGCACCCGCCCACGAACACAACTCAAGAAGCTTCAAGCGGCCGCTTGAAGTGCACAGCCTCTCCGGATCGCGCGGTCCGGGGTGATCAACCAGAAGGAGCCAACAATGGCCAAGGCGAAGTTCGAACGGACGAAGCCCCACGTCAACATCGGCACCATTGGCCACATCGACCACGGTAAGACCACCCTTACCGCGGCGATCACCAAGGTGCTGCACGACAAGATGCCCGACGTCAACCCGTTCACGCCGTTCGATCAGATCGACAAGGCGCCGGAAGAGCGTCAGCGCGGTATCACCATCTCCATCGCGCACGTCGAGTACCAGACAGCCACGCGCCACTACGCGCACGTCGACTGCCCCGGCCACGCCGACTACATCAAGAACATGATCACCGGCGCAGCCCAGATGGACGGTGCGATCCTCGTGGTCGCCGCCACCGACGGCCCCATGCCCCAGACGCGTGAGCACGTGCTGCTTGCCCGCCAGGTTGGCGTGCCCGCGATCGTGGTCGCCCTCAACAAGTGCGACATGGTCGACGATGAGGAGATCCTGGAGCTCGTCGAGCTCGAGGTCCGCGAGCTGCTGTCGTCCTACGAGTTCCCCGGCGACGACCTCCCGGTGGTGCGCGTTGCGGCCTTCCCGGCCCTCAACGGCGACGCCAAGTGGGGCGAGACCATCATGAACCTGATGGACGCGGTTGACGCCTACATCCAGACCCCGGCCCGCGAGGTCGACAAGCCCTTCCTCATGCCCGTGGAGGACGTCTTCACGATCACCGGTCGTGGCACCGTCATCACCGGTCGTATCGAGCGCGGCATCGTCAAGGTGAACGAGGAAGTCGAGATCGTCGGCATCCGCCCCAAGACCATGAAGACGACGGTCACCGGCGTCGAGATGTTCCGCAAGCTGCTCGACGAGGGCCAGGCAGGCGAGAACGTCGGCCTGCTGCTCCGCGGTACCAAGCGCGAGGACGTCGAGCGCGGTCAGGTCGTGTGCAAGCCCGGCTCGATCACCCCGCACACCGAGTTCGAGGGCCAGGCCTACATCCTGTCCAAGGAGGAGGGTGGCCGTCACACGCCGTTCTTCAACAACTACCGTCCCCAGTTCTACTTCCGTACGACGGACGTGACCGGTGTCGTGACGCTCCCGGCAGGCCGCGAGATGGTCATGCCCGGCGACAACACGGAAATGACGATCTCGCTCATCCAGCCGATCGCCATGGACGAGGGTCTCAAGTTCGCCATTCGTGAAGGTGGCCGCACCGTCGGTGCCGGTCGCGTCACGAAGATCATCAAGTAACACCCTTTTCGCCAGTTGGGGGCGGTCAACCGCTGACCGCCCCCAACAACGGTGCCGAAGTCGCAGAGCGATCTGCCTGAGGCCCCGATAGCAACAAGCAGCGGCTCCACACAGGTAAGGAACTACCCATGGCGGGACAGAAGATCCGCATCAGGCTCAAGGCCTACGACCACGAGGTCATCGACAGCTCGGCGCGCAAGATCGTCGAGACGGTGACGCGTACTGGTGCGCAGGTTGCCGGCCCGGTGCCGTTGCCTACGGAAAAGAACGTGTTCTGCGTGATTCGCTCTCCTCACAAGTACAAGGACAGCCGCGAGCACTTCGAAATGCGCACACACAAGCGCCTCATTGACATTCTCGACCCCACGCCGAAGACGGTTGATTCGCTCATGCGTCTCGACCTCCCGGCCGGTGTCGACATCGAGATCAAGCTCTAAGGGATTACGCATCATGACCAAGAACCTCAAGGGAGTGCTGGGCACCAAGCTCGGTATGACCCAGGTTTGGGATGCCAACAACCGGGTTATCCCGGTGACCGTCATCCAGGCCGGGCCCTGCGTCGTTACGCAGGTGCGTACTCCCGATACCCACGGATACAGTGCCGTGCAGCTTGCTTTCGGCGCCATCGACCCCCGCAAGGTCACCAAGCCGGAGATCGGCCACTTCGAGAAGGCCGGCGTCACGCCGCGCCGTCATGTGGTGGAACTGCGCACGGACGATGCTTCGGAATACACCGTCGGCCAGGAGATCACCGCTGAGGTGTTCGAGGCCGGGGCTACCGTTGACGTCACCGGCACCACCACCGGCAAGGGATTCGCCGGCGTGATGAAGCGCCACGGCTTCCACGGCCACCGTGCCTCGCACGGTGCGCACCGCACTCACCGCACCCCGGGTTCCATCGGCGCTTGCGCCACACCCGGTCGCGTCTTCAAGGGTGTGCGCATGGCCGGCCGTATGGGTGGCGACACCTGCACCACCCCGGGCCTCACGGTTCAGGCCGTGGACGTGGAGAAGGGCCTGCTCCTTATCAAGGGCTCGGTTCCCGGCCCCCAGGGTGGTCTCGTCGTGATCCGTACCGCCGCGAAGGGAAACTGACATGACGACTGTTGACGTGCTGTCGGCCACCGGCGGGAAGGCCGGACAAGTTGAACTGCCGGCCGAGATCTTCGACGTGCAGACCAACATCCCGCTCATCCATCAGGTGGTCGTGGCCCAGCTGGCAGCTGCCCGTCAGGGCTCGGCCAAGGTCAAGCACCGTGGTGAGGTGAGCGGCGCCGGTCGCAAGCCCTTTAAGCAGAAGGGAACCGGTCGCGCCCGTCAGGGCTCGATCCGCGCACCTCAGATGAAGGGCGGTGGCGTTGTCCACGGTCCCGAACCGCGTGACTACGACCAGCGCACCCCCAAGAAGATGAAGCAGGCCGCATTGCGGGGGGCGCTTTCCGATCGCGCCCGTGATGCTCGCGTGCACGTGTTCTCCTCCATCATCGAAGGCGATGTGCCCTCGACCAAGACCGCTCTCGCTGCCATCGCGGCGGTGGCGCCCAAGAACGCGCTGGTTGTGCTTGGTCGTAACGAGGAGTCCTCGGCACTGTCGCTGCGCAACGCGGCCAACGTGCACGTGCTCTTCGTTGACCAGCTCAACACCTACGACGTGCTCATCTCGGACGACGTCATCTTCACGACTGAAGCCCTCGCGGTCTTCCTCGCCGGCCCCGTCGCCGGCAAGTCCGTGAAGGCAGTTGCCACGGAAAGTGAGGCAGGCCTGTGAGCATCGCAGACCCGCGCGACATCCTGATCGCGCCCGTTATCTCCGAGAAGAGCTACGGCCTTCTGGACGAGAACAAGTACACGTTCCTCGTCCGTACGGATGCGAACAAGACGCAGATCAAGCAGGCCGTTGAGTCGGTCTTCGGAGTCCGCGTGACCAACGTGAACACCATCAACCGTCAGGGCAAGGCGATCCGCACCAAGGTTGGCTATGGCAAGCGCAATGACACCAAGCGCGCCATCGTCTCCCTTGCACAGGGTGATCGCATTGACCTGTTCGGCGGACCGGTTAGCTGACGAGGACTGAACAATGGGTATCCGTAAGTACAAGCCGACGACGCCAGGCCGTCGCGGTTCCAGCGTCGCAGACTTCGTTGAGATCACGCGCACCACGCCTGAGAAGTCGCTGCTCGCTCCGCTCTCCAAGAACGGCGGCCGCAACGCCCAGGGTCGTGTCACCACGCGCCACCAGGGTGGCGGTCACAAGCGCGCCTACCGCATCATCGATTTCAAGCGTGCGGACAAGGACGGCGTGCCGGCCAAGGTCGCTCACATCGAATACGACCCCAACCGCACGGCGCGCATCGCGCTGCTGCACTTCGCGGACGGCGAGAAGCGGTACATCATCGCGCCCAACAAGATGAAGCAGGGCGACCGTATCGAGACCGGTCCCGCGGCCGACATCAAGCCCGGCAACAACCTGCCGCTTCGCAACATCCCGGTGGGCACGCTCGTCCATGCGGTGGAGTTGCGTCCCGGTGGCGGCGCCAAGATGGGTCGCTCGGCAGGTGCCAGCATCCAGCTGGTGGCCAAGGACGGGCCCTTCGCGCAATTGCGCCTGCCCTCCGGCGAGATCCGCAACGTCGATGTGCGCTGCCGCGCCACCATCGGCGAGGTCGGCAACGCCGAGCAGTCGAACATCAACTGGGGCAAGGCCGGCCGCATGCGCTGGAAGGGCGTTCGCCCGACCGTCCGCGGTGTGGCCATGAACCCTGTCGATCACCCGCACGGTGGTGGCGAAGGCCGCACCTCCGGTGGTCGTCACCCGGTGAACCCGAAGGGCAAGCCCGAGGGTCGCACCCGTCAGCCGAAGAAGGCGAGCGATCAGTTCATCGTCCGTCGCCGCAAGAGCAACAAGAGCCGCTGAGGATTATCGAGATGCCACGCAGTTTGAAGAAGGGTCCGTTTGTGGACAGCCACCTCGAGAAGAAGGTGGACGTCCAGAACGACAAGGGCACGAAGAACGTCATCAAGACGTGGTCGCGCCGCTCGATGATCATCCCGTCCATGCTCGGCCACACCATTGCCGTGCACGACGGTCGCAAGCACATCCCGGTGTTTGTCTCCGAGAACATGATCGGACACAAGCTCGGCGAGTTCGCGCCTACGCGCACATTCAAGGGCCACGTGAAGGACGACAAGAAGGCGAAGCGCAAGTAAGCGCTTCGATGACTTGTTGAGATTTCCAGAGAAATAGGGAGATAGCGATGGAAGCCAGGGCACAAGCACGCTACGTGCGTGTCACGCCCCAAAAGGCGCGTCGCGTCGTGGACCTCATCCGCGGCATGCAAGCTGCCGAAGCACAGTCACTGCTCAAGTTCGCGCCTCAGGCCGCGAGTGAGCCGATCGGCAAGGTGCTCGACAGTGCGATCGCGAACGCGACGAACAACCTCAACCTCGATCCTTCGACGCTTGTCATCGCACAGGCGTACATCGACGAGGGCCCGACGATGAAGCGATTCCGTCCGCGCGCCCAGGGGCGTGCCTACCGGATTCGCAAGCGTACGAGCCACATCACGGTCATCGTGGAGTCCCCGGACAACACGCTGCTCTCGGCTTCGGCGAAGAAGGCGCTGGCGGATACGCCCAAGCGCAAGCGTCCGTCGCGCACCGAGACCGTGCAGGCGGGACCGACGCACACGCATGCCAAGGCATCGAGGAGCACGGCGCGTAGCAGCGTCAGCGCCTCGAAGTCCAACGTCCGCGAGAAGAAGGGCTGATCGCAATGGGTCAGAAGATCAACCCGCACGGTTTCCGCCTCGGTATCACCACCGACTTCTCGTCGCGCTGGTTCGCCGATTCGACCAAGGTCGGTCAGCGCTACCGCGACTACGTCACGGAAGATGTTGCGATCCGTCGCAAGCTCACCGATGGCATGGAGCGAGCCGGAATTGCCAAGGTGGAGATCGAGCGCACGCGTGACCGCGTTCGCATCGACATTCACACTGCGCGTCCCGGCATCGTCATCGGTCGCCGCGGTCAGGAAGCAGACAAGCTGCGTCAGGACCTCGAGGTCCTCACCGGCAAGCAGGTGCAGCTCAACATCCTCGAGGTGAAGAACCCCGAGATCGAGGCGCAGCTGGTTGCCCAGGGTGTGGCCGAGCAGCTGGCCAGCCGCGTGTCCTTCCGTCGTGCCATGCGCAAGGCCATCCAGTCGGCACTCAAGGGTGGCGCCAAGGGCATCCGCATTCAGGTTTCGGGTCGCCTCGGCGGCGCGGAGATGAGCCGCACCGAGTTCTACCGCGAAGGTCGTGTGCCGCTGCACACCCTGCGCGCAGACATCGACTACGGCTTCTACGAGGCCAAGACGACCTTCGGTCGCATCGGCGTCAAGGTGTGGATCTACAAGGGCGACGCCCTGGGTACCCGCGCTGAGCGTGAAGCGGCCGCTGCGGCTGCGCGTCTTTCGGGCGGCCCCGGCCGTCGCGATGCGCGCGGTGGCGGTCGTGGAGAACGTGGCGATCGCCCCGGCGCTCGCCGTCGCGATGAGGCTGCCGTCGGCGCAGCCAGCACAGCAACGGTCGTCGTCGAAGACGCACCGGTTGCGGAAACCACGGAGGCCTGAGCCATGTTGATGCCCCGTCGCGTCAAGCACCGCAAGCAGCACCGCCCCGGTCGTGGCGGCGCCGCTACCGGTACCACCACGGTGACGTTTGGTGATTACGGTTTGCAGGCACTGGAGCCCGCATACGTCACCAACCGCCAGATCGAGGCCGCTCGTATTGCCATCACGCGCCACCTGCGCCGTGGCGGCAAGGTGTGGATCAACATCTTCCCCGATCGTCCGCTCACCAAGAAGCCTGCTGAGACCCGCATGGGTAGCGGTAAGGGTTCGCCCGAGTGGTGGATCGCCAACGTCAAGCCCGGACGGGTCATGTTCGAGCTGGCGTTCCCCAATGAGCAGACCGCTATCGAGGCGCTCACGCGTGCAGCCCACAAGCTGCCCATGAAGTGCCGCATCATCCGTCGCGAGGAGTTGGTCTAAGTGGCTGAAGCAACAACCGGCGAACTCCGCAACCTGGCGGACGAGGAGCTGCTCGCAAAGCTGCATGAGGCGAAGGAAGAACTCTTCAACCTTCGCTTCCAGGCAGCCACCGGCCAGCTCGAGAGCCACGGTCGCCTCCGTGCGGTCCGTAAGGACATCGCACGTATCTACACGATCATGCGCGAGCGCGAGCTCGGCATCACCCCTGTCGGTGCCGCATGAGCAACACGAAGGACGCCATGAGCGCTGAAGCACGCGGTGATCGCAAGGTCCGTGAGGGCCTGGTCACCAGCAACAAGATGGACAAGACGGTCGTCGTGATCGTCGAGGACAAGTACCGCCACCCGGTCTACGGCAAGATCGTCAGCCGCAGCTCTTCGCTGAAGGCACACGACGAGGACAACGCCTGTGGTGTCGGTGATCGCGTGTTGGTCATGGAGACGCGACCGCTTTCGGCAACGAAGCGTTGGCGCGTCGTCGAGATCCTCGAGAAGGCGAAGTAACCGATGATTCAGCAGGAGTCGCGCGTACGCGTCGCCGACAACACCGGTGCCAAGGAACTCCTTTGCATCCGCGTGCTCGGTGGCTCGTCACGTCGCTACGCAGGTATCGGTGACGTCATCGTCGCCACCGTCAAGGACGCCATCCCCGGCGGCAACGTGAAGAAGGGTGACGTCGTCAAGGCGGTCATCGTTCGCACGGTGAAGCAGCGCCGTCGTGCCGATGGCTCGTACATCCGCTTCGACGAGAACGCGGCCGTCATCCTCAAGGCCGACGGCGAGCCTCGCGGCACCCGCATCTTCGGCCCGGTGGGTCGTGAGCTGCGCGAGAAGAAGTTCATGAAGATCGTGTCACTGGCTCCGGAGGTGATCTGACATGGCAAAGGTGAAGAAGGGCGACGTCGTCCTGGTCATCGCCGGCAAGGATCGCGGCGTGAAGGGCAAGGTCCTCAAGGTACTTGCCGAGCAGGACAAGGTGCTGGTTGAGGGCGTCAACCGAGCCATCAAGCACACCAAGGTCACTGACGCCACCCGTGGCGGCAAGCAGGGTGGCATCGTGCACGAGGAGGCAGCGATCCACGTCTCCAACGTGCAGGTGCTCGGTGATGACGGCAAGCCCACGCGTCTGGGCAGCCGCAAGGAGAAGGTGGACAAGCGTCGCACCGACGGTTCCACATACGAAGCAGAGCGCAACGTTCGCATCGAACGCCGCTCGGGCAAGGACATCTGATGGCAGCGACTGCTACTTCCAGCGAACCTCGTCTCAAGGCGCGCTACAAGGCGGAAATCGTCCAGGCGCTCAACGATGAGTTCAAGTTCGACAACATCATGCAGACGCCCCGCGTCGTCAAGGTGATCGTGAACATGGGCGTCGGCGAGGCCGCCAAGGACTCCAAGCTCATCGAAGGCGCGATCAAGGACCTCATGGCCATCACCGGCCAGCGTCCCCAGATCACCAAGGCGCGCAAGTCCATCGCCCAGTTCAAGCTGCGCGAGGGCATGCCCATCGGCGCACACGTCACGCTTCGTGGCGATCGCATGTGGGAGTTCCTGGACCGCCTCCTGACCATCGCCCTGCCGCGTATCCGCGACTTCCGCGGCCTCAACGGCAAGCAGTTCGATGGCAATGGCAACTACACCTTCGGTCTCACGGAGCAGTCCATGTTCCATGAGATCGATCAGGACAACATCGACCGCGTGCGCGGCATGGATATCACCGTTGTGACGACGGCGAAGAACGACGATGAGGGTCGCGCGCTGCTCAAGCAGCTCGGTTTCCCCTTCAAGGAGAACTGACATGGCCAAGACTTCGCTCAAGATCAAGGCTGCCCGCAAGCAGAAGTTCGAAGTGCGCGCGTACACCCGCTGCCAGCGTTGTGGCCGTCCGCACTCGGTCTACCGCAAGTTCGGCCTCTGCCGTGTGTGCCTTCGCGAGATGGCGCACCGCGGCGAACTTCCCGGCGTCACCAAGAGCTCCTGGTAACCACCTAACGTCGCAGGTCCGGGTCCCGGATACCACGATGAGAAAGGGCAAATGCCCCAATGACAATGACTGATCCGATCGCAGACATGCTGACGCGTCTGCGCAACGCGAATTCGGCCTACCACGACACCGTCGTGATGCCGTACTCGAAGATGAAGGCCGGCATCGCCGAGATCCTGAAGTCTG
Source organism: Actinomycetes bacterium (assembly GCA_021814565.1). Taxonomy (GTDB): domain Bacteria; phylum Actinomycetota; class Actinomycetes; order S36-B12; family UBA5976; genus JAKALQ01. The sequence goes on from JAKAIC010000015.1 coordinate 28,976, forward strand.
AGGGCTACATCGCTTCCTGGGAGTCCCGTGACGCCGAAGTGGGCAAGAGCCTGGTGCTCTCGCTCAAGTACGGCCCCTCGCGCGAGCGTTCGATCGCTGGCGTGCGTCGCGTGAGCAAGCCCGGCCTGCGCGTGTACGCAAAGTCGACCGCGCTGCCGCGCGTGCTCGGCGGCCTTGGCATCGCGATCATCTCCACGTCCACCGGACTGCTCACTGACAAGCAGGCCGCCAAGAAGGGTGTAGGCGGAGAAGTCCTCGCCTACGTCTGGTAAGCGGAGGTCGGACATGTCACGCATTGGACGTATGCCCATCACGATCCCCAGCGGTGTCTCGGTTGACATCGCAGGACGTGCTGTCACGGTGAAGGGCCCCAAGGGTCAGCTCTTCCGCGAGATCTCGGCGCCGATCGAGATCAACAGGAACGAGGACGGCACCCTCGCCGTC
>JAKAIC010000101.1 GCA_021814565.1 Actinomycetes bacterium
TACGCCCCCTCCGCGAAGATCCTGCGCGGGGACGATGTGCGACGCCCCTGCATGCGCGCATGCTCCTGCCATCACGAGATCCAGGAGTGACACCATGATCGAGGTCATCAACCTCACGAAGCGCTACGGCACGGTCACCGCCGTCGACGGCATCAGCTTCACCGTCCAGCCGGGCGTCGTCACCGGCTTCCTCGGCCCCAACGGCGCAGGCAAGTCCACCACGATGCGCGCCATCCTCGGGCTTGACCGCCCAACGTCCGGTACCACGTTGGTGAACGGCCGTCCCTTCCGCGACGCTCCCGCGCCGCTCAGCGAGCTCGGCGCGATGCTCGAGGCCAAGTCGCTGGACAAGGGCCGTTCCGCTCGCAACCACCTCCTCGCCATCGGTGCCACCATCGGTGTCGGGGCACGGCGCGTCGATGAGGTCCTCGAGTTGGTGGGGCTCACCGAGGTGGGCGGCAAGAACGCGGGAGGGTTCTCGCTCGGCATGGGGCAGCGGCTCGGCATCGCCAGTGCGCTCCTCGGCGACCCGGGCACGATCATGCTCGACGAACCCGTGAACGGCCTTGATCCCGATGGCATCCTCTGGATCCGCACCCTGCTCAAGCGCTTCGCGGAGGAGGGACGCACGGTGTTCGTCTCGTCGCACCTCATGAGCGAGATGGAGCTCACGGCGGAGCACCTCATCGTCATCGGGCAGGGGCGCATCCTCGCCGACATGCCGATGCAATCCTTCATCCAGCGTTCGTCCCAGCATCGCGTGATGGTCGTCTCCCCCGACGCCCCCCGCCTCCGGGACGCACTGTCGCGCCCCGGTGTCGCGGTGACGAGTGACGCCGCCGATCGCCTGGAGATCGAGGGCATCACGGCCCGCGAGGTCGGCGAACTCGCCGCGGTGCATGGCGTGACCTTGCATCAACTCACCGACATCGCCCCCTCACTCGAGGAGGCCTTCATGGAACTCACCCGCGACACCGTCGCCTTCCACGGCACCGTCGCCTCGCACCAAGGGATCGCAGCCTGATGTCCACCACGATGACCGCGCCGACGTCGACCAACCGGACGCCCGCGAACAAGCCCACCACGGTCGTGCGCGTGCTGCACTCGGAGTGGGTGAAGGCGCGCACCCTGCGCAGCACCTGGATCACCACGGCAGCCACGCTGCTCGTCATCATCGGCTTCGGCCTCATCGCGGCTCGCATGCAGGTGAGCACGCATGGCACGGCCACGGGCGGCCCGGGCAACCCGCCCGGCATCAGCCGCAACCCGCTGAGCACCGTGCTGACGGGCGCCAACCTCGCCCTGCTCATCGTGGCCGTGTGGGGTGCAACCGTGGGCGCGCGTGAGTACGCGACGGGCATGATCCGCACCACCATGTCGGCTGCTCCCAAGCGCCTGCCAGTGCTCTGGGGCAAGCTCGCGAGCTTCGGCACCATCGTGGTGCCCACACTGGCAATTGCCCTCGCAGCGGCCTTCTTCGCCGGCATGCGGGTGCTGTCGGGTGGCGACCTGCCCACGATGGCGTGGGGTGATGCGGGCGTGGCTCGCGCCGTCCTCGGCATGGGCTACTACATCCTCGGGATTGGCCTCATCGGCCTTGCCCTCGGCGTGCTGCTGCGCGCTACTGCGGCCGCCATCGGCACGGTGATCGGTGCCGTCCTGTTCCTGCCGGCACTCGCGAGCGCCCTGCTGCCGACCAGCTGGGACACCGTCCTGCAGTACCTGCCCTCGAATGCCGGTGAGTCGTTCACCACCGTTACGCAGGGCGTCGGCCGGCTGGCACCGGGTGCCGGTGCGCTGGTGTTCACCGCCTGGGTCGTCGTCGCCATCGCCGGTGCCGCAGTGGCACTGCAACGGCGCGACGTCTGAGCAGACGATGGGTCGCGCGGGCAACTGTCCCCTCCCGCGCGGCCCATCGTCGCGTCCACGGTGATACCAGCCGGCGGCGCTGATGCGCGCATGCCGCGGGTCGCATTGGAGAATGTGCCCGAGCGGCCGCCGGTCGCCGGCGGGATGCGAGGTGTGGACGATGGGGCATGACCACGCCCATGGCCTGCGCGACAGTTCACGCAGGCGACTGCGGCTCGTGCTCGCCACCACACTCACGGTGCTCGCCGTCGAGGTGGTGGGGTCGCTCGTCTCCGGGTCCCTCGCCCTCCTCGCCGATGCCGGCCACATGCTCACCGATGCCGCCGGCCTCATCGTCGCGCTCGTCGCCATGCGGCTCGCCGATCGGCCTGCGACACCGGAACGCACCTACGGGTTCGCCCGCTTCGAGATCCTCGCTGCCATGCTCAACGCGTCGGTGCTCGGCATCGTCGCCGTGCTCGTCCTCATCGAGGCATGGCAACGCTGGTCGCAGCAACCGGCCGTGCAGCCCAGCAGCATGCTCGTGTTCGCTGCCGTGGGCGTGGCGGCGAACGTCTTCGGCATCGCCATGCTGCGACGCGGCGCGGCCCACAGCATCAATGTGCGCGCTGCCTACCTTGAGGTCATGGGTGACCTGCTGGGCTCGCTCGCGGTCGTGGTGTCGGCAGCGATCATCGCGCTCACCGGCTGGCGGCGCGCCGATGCGGTGGCGTCCGCGGCCGTGGCCCTGCTCATTGTGCCGCGGGCGGTGTCACTGCTGCGGGAGGCCGTCGATGTGCTGCTCGAGGCGACTCCGAAGGGCATCTCGCTCGAGGATGTGCGTCGGCACCTGCTTGAGGCGCCACATGTGGTGGACGTGCATGACGTGCACGCGTGGACGATCGCCTCGGGACTCCCGGTGTTCTCGGCACACGTCGTGGTGGAGCCTGCTGCCATCGAACGCGGTGAGTCGCCACAGATCCTCGCCCACCTGCGCAACTGCCTCGCCGACAACTTCGCCCTTGAGCACTGCACCATCCAGCTTGAGCCGATCGGGTTCTCCAGCCCGGAGGAGCACCAGCACGCCTGAGGGGCGGACCTATTGGCGCTGCTGCGCCGGCGACGGGCACCAGCAACGTCAACCCACCAGCGCTGCGGATGGTTGGTGTGGCATCGCCGGATCTGCGCCAATCGCTTACGCGCCACTGCACAATGGCCTTGTCATCGGTGCTAGACCAAGAGCATGCACAAGACAGGCACCGGCATCGTCTTCGCCGTCGTCATGATCGCCATCATCGTGGCGATGGATCTGCTCCTCTTCCGCAACCATGCTGCCGCAAGGCTCGCCGCCAATGTCGCCGTTGTCGCCGTCGCCCTCGGTGTCTACTGGGTGCTGTTTCGGCGCGCCTAGGACGCCACCGCCGGTCCATGGATGGCCCCCATGGCTGGCTCCCAGCCAACCCTTGGATTCCGAACACGGCCGACGCCAGTCCGCTGCGGTCGCTCGAGCGGACTGCACTCGGCCTAGCATCGCGGGGTGGACACCTCGGCCGTCAGCGCGGGGACGGCACGCTGGACGGCTGCCGCTCGCGCCCGCGAATCTGCGCGTAGCGACCGCCTGTTCGATGATCCGTGGGCTGCCGCACTCGCGCAGCCGGACGGCTTCGCCATGCTGACTGCACGCGAACCCGACGGTGTCGCCAACCCGTATCTCCCGGTGCGCACGCGCTTCTTCGATGACCTCATCGTCTCGCACAGCAGCTGGGCCACACAGTTGGTACTGCTCGGGGCGGGGCATGACACACGGGCGATGCGGCTGCCGCTACCCGCAGCACTGACCGTGTTCGCGCTCGACCAGACGGACGTGCTGCATCGCACCGAGCAGGTCATCGCCGGTGCGCGCAGCGCGCGTGGCCCCGCACCTGCCTGGGTCCCCGTCGCCGTCGATCTCGGTGACGCATGGGAGGAGCCCCTGCTCACCGCAGGATTCGATCGCACGGCCCCAACCATCTGGGTGGCAGAGGGTCTGCTCTTCCACCTCGCCGAAGCGCAGGTCCACGCGCTGCTCAAGCGGGTCGCCGAGCTCGCACTGGACCGCTCGCTGCTCGTGGCGGACGCATTCGGCTCCGGGTTGCTCGACCTGCCGACGACGCGCGGACTCGTCGCGCACCGCACGTCGACCGGTCGACCACTCCCCTTCTGCACGGACGCGCCCGAGGCGCTCCTCCGCGCATCAGGATGGACGCCGGAGCGCGTCGTCGAACCGGGGCAGGCCGCGGCCAACTATGGGCGCATGCACCAATTGCCCGACGATTGGGACGGTGGCAGCGCGCCAACGTTGCGCACCTACTTCATGATCGGCAGCAGGGGCATGCCTGGCACTGCAGGCGTTGCACGCACCGACCTGTCGACACCGGAGCCAATTGGTGTGCTGTAGGCGTTGCGGCCGCGACGCCTACAGCGGATGGCCCTGAGGCGGGTGATGGCCCGCGGTCCGAAGACCGGGGCCATCACCGCATCTCCTCCCAGGGGAGTCCTGACAGCGCACTGCACCGTTCACAAGGGTGACAACGTTCCAAGGTCAGGGCAGTTCCGCCACTTGCGCCTGGCGACCGAGGAATCCTTGCGTTTCGGAATACCAGCACACCCGGTCCCCTATCCCACGCGCACCTTTCGTGCCTCGGATCGCGCGATAGCCACCGCAAGCAGCAGGACGCCACCGTTGTAGATCGGCTGCATCCAGAATGGCACACCCAGAAGGCTGAGGCCATTGAACCCGACCGCCAGCAAGAGCAGCCCGACGACAGTTCCGATGACGTTGTAACGGCCAGGCCGGAAGGTCGTCACGCCAAGGAATGCGGCTGCATATGCAGGCAGGAGCAAGTCCGGTCCGTAGCCTGGGTTGGCTCCACCGCTCTGGCCCAACGCGATGACGGATCCGATCCCAACAAACAGCCCAGCCATCGTGAATGCGCCGATCCGCAGCGCCTTCGTTCGCAGACCCGCCAGGAACGCCACCCGCTCAGAGCCACCTGTGGCATACCAAGCACGGCCGATCGGGGTCAGTTCGAGAAGGTAGAAGAGTGCAAGCGCGCCGACAATGGCAATCCAATCCGCAATGGAGAGGGGGCCGAGGTAGTTGTTGCCGATGGCGGTGACCTGCGTCGGGATGTCCTTGAAGAGGACCTGGCCCCCGCTGATGCCCTGGCTCAGGCCGGACATCGTGATTCCGACGCCAAGCGTTGCGATGAAGGAGCTGATGCCTGCCTTGACCGTCAGCACGCCATTGATGAAGCCGACAAGGACTCCTGTGAGCACCATCACTGGGATGATGACCGCTGCCCCTTGGCCGCTACCGGCAAGGCTCGCGCCCAGCACCATGAGGAAGCCGATCATGTTGCCAACGGATAGGTCGAACTCATTGAGGATGAGTGGGAACATGACCGCAAATGCCATCATGGCGGCAATGGCTTGCTGGATGAGGACGTTCTGGATGTTGTCCAGTGTCATGAATGTCGACGTGGTCACCGAGAACACCACGATGAGCGCTGCGAGGAGCAAGGCAGAACCGTAGTTCCTCACCTTGTCGAGAATGCCGGACTTGCTCCTTCGATCAGTTCTGACGCTCGATGCCTGCGCGCCCGACGAATCTCGAGAAGCGCCCTGTTCCGTTGTCATTTCTCGCTCCATTCCATGATCTCGTCGAGTTTCAGTGATGAGCCGGACAGTTCCTTGGTGATTGCCCCATCGCCAAGAATGAGGACCCGATCACAGACGCGCACCAGTTGTTCCGGCTCAGTCGAGAAGAACAGAACGCAGATGCCATGCGCTGCCGCATCCTTGATGGCCGCGAAGATCGCCTCGCGCGCCCCTGGATCGACGCCGTATGTCGGATCTCCGAGTACCAACACACGTGGGTGCAGCAGCAGCCACTTACCAATGAGGACTTTCTGCTGGTTGCCCCCGGAAAGGCCCCCGAATCGTGCTGATCCCTCGGGCGGTCGCACGTCAAATGCCCGGATGACGTTGGTCACGACGCGCTGCAACAAGGCGCTCCGGTGCCAATAGCCCCGGAGCGTTGGGAGGGCCACATTCTCATCGACGGTGAGATTCCCCACTCCACCCGATCGGAGTCGGTCCGCGGGTACCGTCGTGACTCCTGCTCGGATGAAGGCGCGGGGTCCCGCCTGCGTATCGACAACGTCACCTGCAACACGGATGCGGCCTTCAATCGGGCGCAGATCGCCGGCGAGCACCAGCGGGAGCAACTCCAATCCGCTACCCCTGAGCCCGGAGAATCCCACCACCTCGCCTGCGGATGCATTGAAACTGCAGTTTTGCAGCGCTCCGACAGCAAGACCCTCCACCGCAATCACCGGGTCTCCAGCAGGGTTCCCGTCGCGGCTGCCGGTAGACACAGGCAGGGCACCTGACCACAGCGCATCGAGGATCGACGGCATCCCAGTGAATTCACCCCGAGTACCAGAATCCCGCGACTCCTCGACCTGCCCTCCCACCATGAACTGTACGAGCTCATGCGTCGAGAGCCTTGGTCCACCATCTTCTCGATAGATGACCTTGCCTCCGCGAA
>JAKAIC010000102.1 GCA_021814565.1 Actinomycetes bacterium
GAAACCGGCGCCCTCAAGCGCCTGCAGCGTGTCGCTGAGGGTGAGCAGCTCTCCGTCGGGGAATACGTAGCGATCTATGAAGGTGCGGCCGTCGCGCAACAAAGAATGCTTGTCCTTGGGCGGCGGCGCCACCGAGGCGATGGCGTGATTCAACAAACGACCGCCCGGGGCCAGCAACCGAGCCAGCTGCGAGGCGTAGGTGGCCATGTTCTGCGAGCCCACATGCTCCGCCATGCCCACACTGGCGATGGCGTCGAATGGGCCATCCACCACCTCGCGGTAGTCCTGCAGCCGGAACTCCAGGCGGTCACCGACTCCCGCCAGCCGCGCGGCTTCGGTGGCGTAGGCCTGCTGCTCCCTGCTCAAGGTTATGCCGACGCCATGAATGCCGTGGTGTTGTGCCGCGTGGATGAGCAGTCCGCCCCAACCGCAGCCGATGTCGAGTAGGCGCTGGCCTTCACGCAGGTCGAGTTTGGCGCAGATGAGGGCGAACTTGTCTCGCTGCGCGCTGTCCAGTCCTAAATCCTCGGTGCGCCAGTAGGCGCAGGAGTAGGCCATGGTGTTGCCTAGGAAGAGCCGGTAGAAGTCGTTGCCCACGTCATAGTGGTGACTGATGGCGCGACGATCGCTGCGCAGGGAATGCAGCCGGCGGCGCGGTCGGCGAAGCTCGAGTGCGGGGCGACGTGGTGGCCAGCGCAGCGCATGCAACCTCAGGGCCCGCCGCACCAGGGTGCGTCGTGTCGCACGGGGCAGGGCCTGGCCCAGGTCCGAGATCTCGCCCGCCAGGAGATTCAGCAGCTGCGCCAGGTCACCCTCGAAATCGAGGTCACCGGTGACGAAGGCACGAGCCAGGCCCATCTCGCCCGGTGCGTAGAGCATGCGCGTCAGAGCGCGACGGCGGCGGAAGATCACCATGGGTGCATCGCCGGTGCCCCGGACATTGCCCTCCCAATCGCATACGCGGAGCGGGAGTTGTGTGCCCAGCACCTGCTGCAGGAGCCAGCGAATGTCATCAGCGGGGACGGTGGTGGCGTGCTTGTCGCGCATGATCCCTTGATAAGGGAGTCAGGCTGCGCAGGGCAAGATGCTGTTCCGCATCTCGCACCGCCACTGCGCCGATCGGCATCGAACGGCTTCACCGTTGAAAACACCGTTCAGCTCTGGTTTGCCAATCCCGTACACCCCGGGAATAGCAGGCGCGGGTTTCGTGTTATAGTTGAAGCATCAACCAATAAGGTTCAAAAACTAACGAAACTGGAGCTCATCATGGCCGTTGTGGCTGGCCTCGCCGAAGGCACCTGGGCAATCGATCCCTCACACTCCGAGGTCGGATTCACCGTCCGTCACCTCATGGTCTCCAAGGTTCGCGGCACGCTCGCGGGCGTTGCAGGCACCATCACCGTCAGCGATGCCGAGGTCGCGGTCGCCGCGACGGTGGACGCTGCCAGCATCAACACCCGCGACGAGAACCGCGACGGACACATCAAGTCCGCCGACTTCTTCGACGTCGAGAACCACCCCACCTGGACCTTCGCGTCCACCGGCTTCCAGGCCAAGGGCAACGACATCAAGCTCACCGGTGACCTCACCCTCCGTGGTGTCACAAAGTCCGTCGAACTCGACGTCGAGTTCGTGGGCGTGAACACCGACCCGTGGGGCAACACCAAGGCCGGCTTCGAGGCCAAGGGCGAGATCAACCGCAAGGACTTCGGTGTCGAGTGGAACGCTCCGCTCGAGACCGGTGGCGTCCTGGTGGGCGAGAAGGTCAACATCGAGCTCAACATCCAGGCTGCGCTCCAGAAGTAAGTAGCCGAAGGGAAATGGGGTCGGACCGCAAGGTCCGGCCCCATTTCCATGCCCGCCGAAGCACGTTGATGGGTGAGGTGACCAGCCAACGCTGCTCCCTTGGCGAGGTCAGGGGTGGCGAGGAGTTACAGAATCCTGACCGAGGGCCCCTTCACACGTGACGACGGCGCGCGCTAATGTGACCGCTCACATGCAGTGCGGCGCGGGCTCCTGGAACGTGACGCACGGCAGTGCATTGTCGCCTCACCGAGGGAGCCATCGTGGCCATCGCACAGCAGCCCCAACAGATCTGGTTCTTCACCGGTAGTCAGGACCTCTACGGGGAGGAGACGCTCCGGCAGGTGGATGAGCAGTCCCGAGCGGTTGTGGCCCAACTCAGCGGCGGCATCACCGCACCCGTCGAGATCGTCTGGAAGTCGCTGCTCAAGAACTCCGACAGCATCCGTCGCGCGCTCAAGGACGCCACGGCCGATGACAACTGCATCGGCGTCATCACCTGGATGCACACTTTCTCGCCGGCCAAGATGTGGATCGCCGGCCTCGAGGCACTGGGCAAGCCCCTGTTGCACCTCCACACCCAGGCGGGACAGTCACTGCCCTGGTCGACGATCGACATGGACTTCATGAATCTGAACCAAGCGGCCCACGGAGACCGTGAATATGCGCACATGGTGACGCGCATCGGTGTCCCCCGGAAGATCGTCGTTGGCCATCCCACCGACGCCGATGTGCATCGGCGGGTGAACGACTGGTGCCTGGCCACGATCGGCTGGCGCACCGCCCAGCACCTCAAGTTGGCGCGCTTCGGGGACAACATGCGCTACGTGGCCGTGACCGACGGCGACAAGGTGGCCGCGCAGATGCAGTTCGGCATGTCGGTTGAGGCGCTGGGCGTGAACACCCTGGCCGACGGCGTGCAGGCGGTCTCCGATGCTGAGGGTGAGGCGCTGGCCAAGGACTACGAGGCGCAGTACGAGGTGGTTCCCGAACTGTGTGCAGGCGGAACGCGCCACGAGTCGCTCGTCTACGGAGCCAGGATCGAGATCGCGCTGCGGCGCATTCTCGAGGACGGTGGATACACGGCCTTCACGAGCAACTTCGAGGACCTTGGCAACCTGCGTCAGCTGCCGGGGCTCGCCGTGCAGCGACTCATGGCTGATGGCTACGGTTTCGCCGGCGAGGGCGACTGGAAGACGGCCGCGCTGCTGCGCATCATCAAGTCCATGACGCCTGCTGGCGGGGGCAGCTCGTTCATGGAGGACTACACGTATCACTTCGGCCCCGGCCGCCAGAAGATCCTGGGCGCCCACATGCTCGAGGTCTGCCCTTCCATCACCGACGCCACCCCGCGCCTTGAGATCCACCCGCTGGGTATCGGCGGCAAGGAGGACCCGGTGCGATTGGTGTTCACCGCCAAGCCCGCCCCCGGTCGCGTGGTGTGCATGGCCGATCTGGGGGATCGCATTCGCATCATCTCCAATGAGATCACGATCGTGGAACCTGACGAGACACTCCCGAAGTTGCCGGTTGCCCGTGCCGTCTGGGAGCCCAAGCCCTCACTCGCGGAGGCCGCCGAAGCCTGGATGCTTGCCGGCGGGTCCCACCACACGGTGCTCACCAACGCAGTGAGCCTTGAAACGCTTGAGGATTTCGCGCGAATTGCGCGAACGGAACACGTCATCATCGACGAGGAAACGAAGATGCGACAGTTCCGGCGCGAGCTGCAGTGGGCGGCCGCGTACTACCGTCTCGCCGAACGCATCTAGCATCCGTCCATGCCGATTGACGTGACAGCACTGGAGATCATCGAGGGCACAACCGACGCCGGGCCTGCCGTGGTGCGGATCCGACCCGTCGGTGCGTCGCTTTCCTCATTCACGGTCGCTGGTCGCGACGTCGTGCAGGCAGACAGCCAACAGGCACAGCTTCAGGCCTACTCAGGGGCAACGCTCGCGCCCTGGCCCAACCGCCTCGCCGGGGCGACCTGGGAGTTCCAGGGCCGCGAACTCACCGGCACACAGAACGAGGCGCGCGGCAACGGCTTGCACGGCCTGGTGCACGACCGGGGCTTCGAAGTGCTGGAACGCAGTGCCGACTCCATCCGTCTCAGTTACCTGCTGGGCGAGGACGAGGTGTATCCATTCACCGTGCGACTCGATGTCCGCTACGCGGTGGAGGCGCAGGGGCTATCGGTCACATACGACGCTACCAATCTGGGACCCGTCTGGGCCCCCATCGCTCTCGGTGCACACCCTTACTTCCCCTACGACGATTCCTGTCAATTGCAGCTGCTGGCATCGTCCCTATTCCACAACGACGAGAAGATGATCCCGACCGGCCGCATGTTGCCGTCATCGGTGAGGGGGGTGCGAGCAGACGGACCCACGCCGCTCGCCGACTTCATCGCTGATGACTGCTTCTCAGGGATCACACGTGATGGCGAAGGGATCGCGCGGACCGTGCTCAAGTACGCCGATGGCTGGACCACCACCGTCTGGCAGGATCGCGCCTTCCCCTTCATCCAGGTCTTCACCACGCCCTCCTTCGAGTTCGCCTCCGGCCAGGCACCCGCGATCGCCATCGAGCCACAGACGGCACCGGCCAACGCCCTGCAGTCGGGGATCGACCTGCATTGGTTGCAGCATGCGGAAACCTGGTCGGTTCATTGGGGGATTGCAGTAGCGTCCACGGCGGCGCATGATCGAGATGCCTGAGCAGGGAGGAGCGCACGTGCCGACGTCGAGCGCCTGGTCACCCCTCGGCGATCATCCTGCGCGTCCACGACCAAGTGCGGTGGGCATTGTGCTGGCCGTGCTGTTCGCCTGGCCGGTGATGGTGTCGGTGCCTCCGGTATATCCGAAGTACATGGTGGTGTTCGCATTCGCCGCCGCCGCCTGGTTCAGCTTCGAGGGCCTCCGTCACCATGCACTTGTCGCCTGGCTGTTCCCGCCGGTGGCCCTGCTGTGGCTGAACCCGCTGTCGGGTGGCGAGTGGTTCACCCGCACCGGCCCCGCTTTCTTCCTGCCGCACGCTGCGCTCGCGCTGCTGTGCGCGGTTGCCGCATACAGTTTCACGGCCACGGAGAAGCGCTGACCATGGGCAGGAACTGGGTGGGCTTCCAGACCTCTCCGAAGTCGCCGCCGGGCCAGCGCATGGAGCGCAGCGCCCATGTGACCACTTCGCTGCCGGCCGGTCAGGTACTGGACCTGCTCATCTCCGAACACGGTCTGGCGCAGTGGCTTGCAACTCCCACCGCCTACACCACACGACGCGGTGGCAGCCTGGAGTTCCTCGATGGCCAAACGGCTTTCGGCGGCTCCTTCCTGCTGATCGACGTGCCACGCCGCGTCATCCTGGTGACAGAGCAGCACGGCGAGATCGACGTCCGCGTCAGCATCGGCCACCATGAAAGCACGGTCGCCATCACGGTGAAGCGCCTCATTGCCGACTCCGAGAATGCCGAGGCCGTGACCTCGCTGCTCGATTCCACACTCGCACGCCTTCGGGATGCGATGACGAATGTCGGCTAAGCCCGGGAAGTCCAACATCTACGACGTGGCCAAGCTCGCCGGCGTCTCGCACCAGACGGTGTCACGTGTCATCAACACACACCCCAGCGTGCGACCGGAAACGCGGCAACGCGTGCTGGATGCCATGGCGGAGCTGGAGTTCGTGCCCAACCAGGCCGCCCGCACGCTCGTCACCTCCAAAACCAATCTGATCGGCATCCTGGCTGCGGACACCACGCTCTACGGCCCGGCCGGTGGCGTGAACGCCATGGAGATCGAAGCCCGGCGTGCGGGCTACGCCACGCTCACCTGCTCCATCAATCCCAGTTCAGAGGCGGAAATCCGCGGCGGCATCGAACGCCTGCGCCGCCTGGGCGTCGAGGGTGTCATCGTCATCACCACTCACAACCGCCCGGCCATTGTCGCCCGCGAAGTGCTCACCGATATTCCAGTGGTGGCCATCGACGCCGAATACAGTCCTGGTGAACTCTCAGTCGACGTGGACAACCTGGACGCCGCCTCCCGGGCCACCCAGCACCTCATTTCCTTCGGCCACCGCAAGATCCTGCACATCACCGGGCCCAGCGCCTCCTTCGTTGCCAACCAGCGTCGCGCCGGCTTCGTGGCCACCATGCGGCGCAACCGACTCAAGCCGCTCATTGCCCAAGGGGATTGGTCGATCGAAGCCGGTTACAACATCGGCCGCGACTTCGACTTTGACGGCAGCGGGGTCACCGCGGTCTTCACCGCCAATGACTCGGTGGCGCTGGGACTGCTCAAGGCCTGCCGTGAGCGCAGCATCGCGGTGCCCACCCGCCTCAGCGTCGTTGGCTTCGATGACATCCCCGAGGCCGGCTACTTCGACCCACCGCTAACAACCATGCGCCAGGAGTTCCGCGCCATCGGGCATGAGGCGATGTCCATGCTGCTGCGCACGCTGGCCGGCGAACGGGAGGTCGAGAGCGAGTTCCTGAAGCTCGATTTCATGGTGCGCGAGTCGACGGGGCCGGCGCCACTGCTCTGAGCCACTGAGCAGGCACCCGCCTCGGCGGGCGGGACTCTGAATCCT
>JAKAIC010000103.1 GCA_021814565.1 Actinomycetes bacterium
CCGGGCCCTCCTGCCCGAAGAGCATGACACAGTTGCGCGGCAGTGGCGCGGACTCCAGAGGCCGGCTGCCCTCCAGGTTGTCGATGCCGAGAACCTCGACCTGCGCCTGCTGCGCCCAATCCGCGAAGGCGGCGACGTCGGCATGGTGGTACATAAGCAGGTAGCGGTCGGTCACCATCGCTCCACGCTGGTTCCACCGTTTGCGACCCACGATGTGAACCCCTGCCACGTTGAAGGCGTTGGCGGTGCGCACGATGGCCCCGATGTTGAGGTCGTGCTGCCAGTTCTCGATGGCGATGTGCAATGGCTGACGCTGCGTGTCCAGGTGCTGCCGGATGGCATCGACGGTCCAGTAGCGATACTGGTCAAGCACGTTGCGACGATCACCGTCACGCAGCAGATCCGGGTCGAAGCGCAGGTCGTCTGGCCAGGGCTGCGGATGCGGGCCGACACCCACCGTGGCGTAGAACTCGCCGGGCCCGCGTTCCTCCTCAGGCAGTGGGCGCATCACAGGTGGTCCCCACGCCTGGAAGGGTCGGCCGCCAGGCATCGCTGGAGAGCAGGAAGGCATCCACCTTGCTGTCGATGCAGGTGCTGCCGTTGGCGTACGAGGTGTGACCATCGCCGACGCGGGTCAGCAGCACCGCACCCGGAAGCTCGGCAGCCAGGCCCCGACCCCACTTCATGGGTGTGGCCGGATCGTAGGTCGCGGAGACCACCAGCATGGGGGGCACATCGCGCACGACCAACTTGGCGATGTCGAGGCGGGGCCGGTAGGGCCAGCCGGCACAGGGCAGGTCGGACCAGGCCATGGCCGCGCCCATCAATGGCAGCTTCGGCGCCCACAGCCGCGCCAACTTCTGGGCCTGCGCCACGGTGCGCACGTTGCCCGGATCATCGAGGCAGTTGGTGACGTAGATCGCCGTGTTGGCATTGTTCTTGTAACTGCCGTTGTCGTTGCGTTCCACGAACCAGTCGAAGATGCTCTGCAGCACCGCCCCGTTGTGCAGTGCAATGGCCGGCGTGAGACCGGTGAGCAGCCACTGATAGCCGCCCTCATTGAGGTAGAGCGGACCGATGATGGCAGTGAGGGCCTGCGCCTCCGTCAACGGACGCCGGGCGTTGTTCGTGGGCATGGGCTTCTTGTCGAGCGAGGCCACGAAGGACACCAGTCGCTGCTTGGCAGCGGCCTGCGTGGGGCCGAGCACACAGTTGCCCCTGCTCACGCACCAGGCCACGAAGCGATCAGCCGCGGTCTCGAAGCCCTGGCCCTGATCGAACGCGGCCTGCGTGGCGGGTACCTCGAGATCGACGGCGCCGTCCAGCACGAAGGAACCGACATGCGCCGGGAAGAGGGCGGCGTAGACCTTGCCCAGCACCGTGCCCCATGACTTGCCCAGGTAACGCAACTTGTCCTGGCCCATCAGGGCACGCAGGACATCCATGTCGCGCGCGATGTCCACAGCCGACATGTGGGCCATGAGCAGGGCGTTCTCGCGCTTGCAGGCGCTCACCAACTGCCTGCCAGCCGCCACGAAGCGGCCGCGCTCGGCAGCGGTGGTGGGTGTGGGATCGATGTTCAGGAAGGTGTCGAGCTGGGCACCCTTGAGGCACCACAACGGCGAGCTCTCACCCACACCACGGGGGTCAAAACTCACGAGGTCGAAATTGCGACGGGCGGTCGCCGACACCGCGTACTGCGGATCGGAGATGAACTCGATGCCGCTCGCACCGGGGCCGCCGGGATTGGTGAAAAGCGGACCCCTGGAAGTGCCGGTGGCAAGGGCTCGCGCGGCCATGATGCTGACCGTTGCGCCCTGGGGGCGCGCATAGTCGACGGGCACCTTGAAGCGAGCACATTGCAACTGGCCGTGACAATGCTGCCAGTGCAAGTGCTGTGCGTAGAACTTGCCAAGCGCCGTACTGGGGGCGGTGGTGGCAACCGAGGTGCGCACGCTGGCTGGTGCCCCCAGGGATTCGGCCATGACCAGCGCGCCCAGCAGCAGTGCGGCCCCTGCGGCCATAACCCGCTTCATGCGCGTGCCAGTTCCACGGCCAACGCCTCCAGCACCAACTGCGGTGAGGCGTTGGACTCGAAGCGCCCCCTAGCGCGCTCGATGGCATCCATACGGACGCGGGTGCGTGTGGGCGTGGATGCCCCCGCGACCTGCGCGACTTGCGGGCGCAACTCCTCGTTGATGAGGTCCATTCCGGTATCGAGCTGCAGCATCAGGACATCACGGTAGAACGAGAGCAGATCCACCAGTGACCGATCTAGGCGATCCCGTACGGCACGCGTACGTCGGCTCTTCTGACGTGCCTCCAGTTCCTTGATGGCTCCCCGCGCCAGGCGCTCGATCTTGGCCCTGGTGACGCCGGTGGCGCCCTCGCCGTAAGCCTGGAGCAGGTCGGAGCGCTCGCGATCATCCAGCAACGCGGTAGCGCGATTGGCATCCTCCGTGGCGGCCGACGTGATGTCCGCGGCTACCGCGAAGCACGCGGGAAGATCGTTGAGCTGCAAGGGAATGCGCAGGATCTCGTGACGATGACGACGCGAGGCCTCATCGGTGGCCAGCGCACGAGCGCGCCCCACATGCCCTTGCGCCGCCCGCGCGGCATGGGCAGCCATGGAGCGCTCGATGCCATCGTGCTGCAGCAACTGGGCGACATCGCGCCAGCTGGGGGTGCGCAGCACCTGCACGCGGCAACGACTGCGGATGGTGGGGAGTACGTCCTCCACGCTGGGCGCGCAGAGCAACCAGATGGTGTGCGGCGTGGGCTCCTCGATGCTCTTGAGCAGCATGTTGCCACTGACTTCGTTGAGGCGGTCGGCATCCTCGACGATGATGACGGACCAACGCCCACGCACCGGCTTGCGTGACGCCAACTTGATGAGGTTGGCGGCCTCGTCGCGGGTGATCTGCAACTGCTGCGGCTCGAAGCGCACCACGTCATCGTGCAGGTCGCGCATGACGTCCTTGCAGTTCGCGCAATCGCCACAACCGCCGGCTGCACACTCCAGGCCGGCGGCGAGCAGCAGCGCTGCCGTGGAGCGACCGGCACCAGGCGGCCCGGTGAAGAGCCAGGCGTGCGTCATGCCGGGACCGGCGGGGACATCCTGCGCGTCGGCGACGGCACGCTGCAGCAGCTGCACGGTGTCGGCCTGGCCGACCAGCCGCTCCCAGATGCTCATGCGTGCAGCGCCAGAAGTTCATCAACCCGGCTGCGCACGGAATCGGCGATGGCGTCGATGGTCTGCTCGGCGCTGATGAGGAAGTAGTGGCTGGGATCGCTGGCGGCCATCTGCAGGTAGTAGTCGCGGATGCGTTCGTGCATCTCGCGCGGAGCCAACTCCAGACGATCGGGAGTGCCGACCCGCTCCAGACCGAAATGCGCCGGCACGTCGAGCACGATGGTGAGGTCGGGTCGCAGGCCCTCGGTGGCCCAGAGATTGAGGTCACGCACCTGGTCGGCTCCCAGACCGCGGCCCAGCCCCTGGTAGATGATCGAGGAGTCCATGTACCGGTCGGAGACCACGATCTCGCCGCGCTGCAGCGCGGGGCGCACCACGTGGTGCACGTGCTCAGCCCGCGACGCGGCATAGAGCAGGGCTTCGGCCCGGTCACTGAGCTCGAGGTTCTGGGGGTCGAGGATGAGCTGGCGGATCTTCTCGGCGATGCGGGTGCCGCCCGGCTCACGGGTGGCGATGACGGTGCGGCCACTGGTGCGCAGGGCCTCGACCAGGCGAGCGGCCTGCGTGGACTTGCCACTGCCGTCGCCGCCCTCGAACACGATGAAGAGGCCGCTCATGGCAGCAGCCTAAGTGAGGGGTGTGACTGCAACCCGCGTAGCGGGCTTGGCCCAGCCGCAGCACCGCAGCAGGGCAGTGGGAGCTGCTGGTCTGGCGTCCGCCAAAGAGCCGACGCAAAGTCATTCCCCCGCAGGGACTGCCCGCACTACCGTGAGCGGGTGAGTCGGCACCGCGGGGGAGTGCCGACTTTCTTCTGCAGGGCCGGATCCGCCAACCGGTCCTCAACATGACGGAGCCCCACCGGGGTGGGGCTCCGTTTCCGTGCCGCGCCGGGCTCGGACACCTTCAATCAGTTGGCGTCCTGATGACCGGGCTCGGTGGCGTTCGCGTCCGGGCCCTGGTTGGGACCGTCTGCCGCGGTTGCCGATTCGGTGCTGGATTCGGAGTCAACTTCTCCGGCTGTGGCCGCGTCCTGATGACCGGGCTCAGTGGCATTGACATCCGGGCCCTGGTTGGCACCGTCCACTGTGGTCGCTGCTTCGGCTTCCAGTGTGGTGCTTTCGCTACCGACGGCGTCCGGCGTGGTTGCGGACTGCGCGTCCGCGGCGATGCTGTTCGCATTCGACGCCGCATTGCCGGAGCCGACGGCTGCCATGGCGATGCCGGAGCCGGCGAAGAGGACGAGGCCGCTAGCGGCCACGCCAGCGATGATGCGCTGCTTGCGCGTGAGGTCCATGATCGTGCCTTCCTATCCGTCGAGCACCCGATGTGCTCGACCTGGTGCAAGCGTGCCCAGCAAGCACTGAGAGATCCCTGAAGAACGCTGAGGGCCCGCTGAGACCGGAGGCGCCGATGCCATCGGCTCCGTATGCTCGGCGCATGCGCAGGCCCGCGATACTCGAAACCCGTTGGCAACGCTTGGGTCTTCGAGCCCGGTCGACGGCTGTCGCAGCAGCCACACTGGGCGTGGTCCTGGTCATCATGGGTGCGACCATGTCCATGGTGCTGAACGCGATGCTGGTGAACTCCACGCGTCAGGCCGTGTCGCTTCGCGCACATGACATCGCGACGCAGGTGGCTGCCAAGGGCATCACCTCGGTGCAGGCAGTGCTGCAGGCGTCCAGTAACGATCAGACGGTCATCCAGGTGGTGGAAGCCAACGGCCACGTGCTGGCCTCGACCGCTGCTGCACTCGGTGAAACCGCGATGCTGGGGGGCCTTGATCCGGCAGTCCGCACCTTCACCACGCAACGCGCCCTGCCCTTCATCGACAACACGAACTACATGCTGGCGGCAGAACGCGTGACGGGCACCTCCAGCGTGTTCGTGATCACTGCGCAATCGCTGGCCCCCGTGCAGACCACTTTGCAGGTCATCAATCTGGGGTTGCTGGTGGCCCTGCCGTTGCTGCTCCTCTTCACCGGCTGGGCCACCTGGCATGCGGTGGGTCGAACCCTGCGCAGTATCGATGAGATCCGTGAGCGCGTCGACCGCATCGGCGCCCAGCAACTGCACGAGCGCATCGCCGTGCCGATGGCGGAGGATGAGGTCGCACGATTGGCTCGCACCATGAACGCGATGCTGGAGCGCCTCGACGCCTCCGCACGTGCACAGCGTCGATTCATCGCCGATGCCAGCCACGAACTGCGCAGCCCACTGACTTCCATGCGGACCAGCCTCGACGTGGAGCAGGCCACCGCAGCCGCCGTACCGCCTGTGTTCCCGGTGCTGGGTGACGAGCTTGACCGCATGACGCGCTTGGTGCATGACCTGCTGCTCCTGGCAAAGGCAGATGAGCGAGCGCTGCTGCTGCGTCAGGCGGACGTGGATCTTGATGATCTCGTGGGAGGTGAGGTGAAGCGGCTCCGACACCAATCAACGCTGGCAGTGACCTCATCGATCACGCCGGTGCGTATCGTCGGTGACCCCGATCGGCTGGCGCAGGCACTGCGCAACCTCACAGACAACGCGCAACGACACGCCCGCAGCCGCATCGATATCGCCCTGACCACCACGGCCAACGAGGTGCAGGTCACCGTGGATGACGATGGTGAGGGTGTACCGGAGAACGAGCGGGAGCGGATTTTCGAACGCTTCGTCCGGCTCGATGATCACCGCGCCCGCAGTGCCGGGGGTTCCGGACTGGGGCTGGCCATAGTCCGCGAGATCGTGCTGGCCCATGGCGGTCGGGTGCGCATGTCGGAGAACGTCTGGGGTGGGGCTCAGGCGGTACTGACACTCCCGCTGAGCGTCGGTTCGAAGCGGTAGCCGAAACCTCGCATGGTCACGATGGACTGCACGCCGAAGGGACTGTCCACCTTCTTGCGCAGGTACCCGATGTACACCTCGACGATGTTCAGCGGCCCGTCGAATTCGCTGTCCCACACCGCATCGATGATGTTGGTCTTGGTCACCACCTCGCCGACGTGGTGCATGAAGTACTCGAGCAGCGCGAATTCCCGCGGCGTGAGCGTTATGGGGATGCCGGCCCGTGACACGGCGCGGGTCACGGGATCGAGCCGTAGATCACCCACCTCCAGAACTACCGCGCGCTCGGCA
>JAKAIC010000016.1 GCA_021814565.1 Actinomycetes bacterium
GCCGATGCGCGGAATGAACTGCCCCTCGTACCATTCACGTCCTCTGAGGCGAAGGCCGATACGACGGGTGAAGAAGCCGGCAAGCAGGGGGATACCGAGAAAGATCAGGACGGCACGTGTGATGTCACCCGTGGAGAACTGCACATCCTGGGTGTCCCAGCCCAGCCAATTGGGCAGGATGCGCAAGTAGAAGGTGCCGAGCAGTGCATAGGCCAGGATCTGGAACACGGAGTTGATGGCAACGAGCAACGCTGCCGCCTCGCGATCTCCACAAGCCAGTTCGTTCCAGATCAGCACCATGGCGATGCAGCGGGCCAAGCCGATGACGATGATGCCGGTGCGGAAGGCCGGCTGGTCGGCGAGGAAGAGCCAGGCCAACGTGAACATGAGCGCGGGCCCGATGATCCAGTTGAGCAGCAGCGAGGACCAGAGCATGCGCCGGTCGCCGGTGACATGCGACATGTCCTCGTAGCGCACCTTGGCCAGGACCGGGTACATCATGAGCAACAGACCGATGGCGATGGGCAGCGAGGTTTCCCCGATGCGGACGGTGTTGAGGAGGTCGCGGATCCCGGGGAACACGCGACCGAAGAACAGGCCCAGCGCCATGGCCATGCCGATCCACACAGGTAGGTAGCGGTCCAGAGTGGACAGGCGCGCCAGCACGTGTGCGTCGTCGGCGTCCACCGCAACAGAAGAGCGCGTGTGCTCCATACGGGGCCCCTTGTCCTTGGTAGTCAGCAACGCTACTTGACTCCTGAACCCCAAGAATGGTTGAGGGGAGGTGCATCGTGGATCGCAGTCGACGGGCTCGCAGCTTGGCGGCCCGTGGTGATCCGCTGCCTCAGCCCTGATCGCCGGCGCGCCGGCGCAACCGAGTGCCGAGGCTGGAGCCGCGGGCGGTGAAGCTGAGTGCGACGTTGGAGCGCTGACCGGGTGGGCGCTTGCCTTCGATCACGTCGATGAAGCGTGCCACCGCCCCATCCACGTACTCGGCTATTGAATAGGCGAGGGTGGAGATGTCGAGTTGCTCCAGCCGGCGATCGCTGTTCTCATCCAGCGTGATGACGCGGAGGTCCTTGCCCACATTCAGGCCGCGCTTCTCTGCTGCCTCGATCAGTGCGGCGGTGACGGGCACTGCCACCAGCACGGCATCCGCGGGGCTCCGCAGCAGCGCCTCGATGGCTTCATGGGTGCCACCGGCTTCGAGATCCACTATGAAGAGCAGTGGCTGCACGCCGTGCTGTTCGCACCATTCCAGATAGCCGCGCTCCAGCTCACGCGTGGAAACCGTCTGCAGTTTGGGCCACATCAGGCTTGGCCGTGTGGCGCCTTGTTCGGCGAAGTGATCCATGGCCTCGGCCACGGCCGAGCGAAAGTCGAGGTGTGCATCCACGGCGACTCGGTCGTCCTCGGAAACTCCATCTGTGAGTACCGGAACGCCACGACCGAAGGCCGCCTCCAGGTAGGGATCCTGGGGGCCGGTGTCGAGCACCATCAGTCCTGACACGGGCACGTTCACCATGAGTTCGCCTTCCAGGCCCGGCAGCACGGTGAAGGCGTAGCCACGCTCGGTGGCTGCCAAGGTGCCGGCGCCGATGATGTCGGCCCAATGAGTCCGGTATGCGGCGAACTCACCGGGTCGCTGTAGGGCGCCGATGACGAAGCCGATCGCACGCACCTTGCCGGAACTCAGTGCTCGGGCGCTGGGATCGGGCACATACCCCAGACGCTTGGCGGCATCGCGCACGCGCTGGCGTGTTTCCTCGCTGATCTGGTTCTTGCCGGAGAGGGAGTCGGAAGCGGCCCCCAGACTGACACCTGCCTCGCGCGCCACATCACGAAGACGAGGCTTGGCGGGTCCTTCACCTCGTGCCACGACGTCTCCCTCATCCGCGGCTGGTGCCGGCCGGCCGCAGAACAACGGTAGTAGCGGTCCGGCCGAACGGCTTCAGTCTGCTGGGAAGATTCCCTCCGAATCATAATAAAACCCCCCAAGTCGGGCATTGGTTGCGCCGGGCGGCCGTCGTCTGCCTGCCCAGCAGGATCCCCCTGCCGGCGTACGCTCGCAGGCATGGGCTTGATCGATCTCGACGGCAAGAGGGTGGCGCTGGCTCTGGGTGGGGGTGGCGCGCGTGGAGCGGCACATATCGGCGTGATCGAGGAGTTGGAACAGCGCGGAGCCAGAATCGTGGCAGTCGCGGGGACATCGATGGGTGCCGTCATAGGTGGCGTGCACGCAGTCGGGCGCCTTGCCGAATACGGCAGCTGGCTGGCTTCGCTCACCCAGCGCGATGTGCTGCGGCTGCTTGATCCCTCCCTTCGATCCCCCGGCATGATCGGGGCCGAGAAGGTGATGGCCAAGATCCGCGAGGTCATCGGTGATATCCGTATCGAGCAACTACCCATTCCCTACACCGCGGTTGCGACGGACCTCATAGCCGGCAAGGAGCTGTGGTTCCAGGAGGGGCCACTGGACGTCGCCATGCGGGCATCCATTGCCATTCCCAGCGTCATAACACCGCTCGTGCACGAGGGACGAGTTCTGGCCGACGGAGGCATGCTCAACCTGGTGCCGGTCACGCCTCTCGCGGGAGTTCGCGCTGATGTCATCGTCGCGGTCTCCGTGGGTGGAGCACCGCAGGGCGCACCGGTGTTCCCAACCCGGAGCCCAGCGGATGCCGAACTGGAGCAGGTGAGGACTGCGGCCACGCATGCCCGCGATCTCGACATGCTGAGCCGCATCCGCGCCCGACTGGGCTGGGAGCGATCAGAGGCCTCGGAGGCAGCGGATCGTGCGCGGGTGCAAGCCGAGAAGGCGATCAATGTGCGCACCCTCGACATCATGGAACTCTCGTTGCAGGCCATGCAGCGCATGATCACGCGCTATCAATTGGCGAGCTACCCCGCGGACATCTTCATCGAGATGCCCGTGGACATGTGTGGCACCATGGAATTCCATCGCTCAAGGACGATGATCGAAGTTGGGCGCGACTATGCGCGCGCTGCGTTCGACGGGTACGCCGCCCCGCGGCATGCATTCATTTCAGAGCAGTCGGACCCGCACTCGCTGGCGCCGCAGATCTGACGGAAGTCAGGCTGGTGACGATGAGCCACCAGGTGTTGCCAGGGCGCAGTGCGATCTCGTGTCCATCCAGCGCGTAGAAGCGGGGCAGGTCATTCTTGCTGGGGCGGCGCCATGTGGCGTCGAGACGCTTGCCGTCGATGAGCACCAGGGCCTTGCCGCTGCCGATGGTCTGCGGATACGGAGTGCGCGCTCCGAACTTGTCCCCGAAGTCACTGTTCTGCAGGTATGACTGCATGATCACGACGTTGGTCGTGTGTGCCCGCTCGGTGGTGCCGTTGGCGTCGATCTGGGTGAGCAGTGGATCGGAGTACACGTTGATGTCCCAACGCTGGTTGGTGGCATCCCAGATGAACGACTTCTGTGCCGACGGCCAGCTCACGGTCGCCGTCTCGACGGCGGTGCCGGACTCCACACCGTTCTTGGCAATGCTCCAGTAGGAGTTTGAGGCCAGGCGGGCGGTCGAGGTGTCGCTCACCCTCGAGAAGAGCGCCTGCACATCCGCCACGTAGTTGTGCGGGGCCGGACGATCGGTCAGGCGTCGGTAGCCGGTGCCGCCCTGCGGGGCGCCGACCATCTGCATGCGCGTGGCACGAAGGTAGGGCACGAGCTTGCCCTGGGAACCGGAGTAGGCGAACAGCGGATCGCCGAAGGCCGGGGCCAGGTCGGTATCCGTTATGCGGGCACTGCGGATGGGCCCCACGGTGTCAGGGAATGTGGAGTTGTACACCGCGAAGAGACGGGTGAGGCCACCCTCCACCGGCTCCACCAGCACCATGTCCGCCTGGTTGAGGTGGAACTGCGGTCGGGCTTCGCCGACATCGTCGATCTTCACCACCAGGACCGGTGCATTGGCGTCCGTGCAGGCGCCGGTGAGTGGCGAGAAGTGCGCGCAGGTCGGGGTGGGGCTGGGAGAGGCGGCGGTCCTGGAAGCCGACGGTTTCGTCGCAGCCGTCCCACCTCCGCAGGCGGCGAGTGCCATAGCGATGGTCAGGGTCAGGGCCGCGATTCGCAAACTGCGCATGGTCGTAGGGTATTCGTGCCCGACTAGCACTGAATTCGCGAGGTCACGATGCCGGCATACCGCTCATGGACATCCACGCACGGTCGCAACATGGCGGGTGCTCGCGCGCTCTGGCGCGCCACCGGGGTCAAGGAAGGCGACTTCGGCAAGCCCATCATTGCGGTCGTCAATTCGTTCACGCAGTTCGTTCCCGGTCACGTGCATCTCAAGGATCTGGGCCAGCTGGTCGCGCGTGAAATCGAGGCTGCTGGCGGCATCGCCAAGGAGTTCAACACCATTGCCGTAGATGACGGCATCGCCATGGGACACGGCGGCATGCTCTACTCGCTGCCCAGTCGCGATCTCATCGCTGACTCCGTCGAGTACATGGTGAATGCGCATACGGCCGATGCCATGGTGTGCATCTCCAACTGCGACAAGATCACGCCCGGCATGCTGATGGCGGCACTACGGCTCAACATCCCCGCGGTGTTCGTCAGTGGCGGACCCATGGAGGCCGGCAAGGTGCAGTGGAATGACGCCACGCGCATGGTCGATCTGGTCGACGCCATGGTGGAAGCCGCGGATGACAAGAACTCCGATGAGGCGGTGCTGGCCATGGAGCGCAGCGCCTGCCCGACCTGCGGTTCCTGCTCCGGCATGTTCACCGCGAACTCCATGAACTGCCTCACCGAAGCACTCGGCTTGTCGTTGCCCGGCAACGGTTCCACGCTGGCCACACACGCAGACCGCAAGCAGCTGTTCCTGCGCGCCGGGCGTCTCATCGTCGAGAATGCACGTCGCTACTACGACCTCGACGACAGCTCGGTGCTGCCGCGTTCGGTCGCCAGTTTCAAGGCCTTCGAGAACGCCATGTCACTCGATATCGCCATGGGTGGCTCCACCAACACGGTGCTGCACCTGTTGGCCGCAGCGCAGGAGGCGGGCGTCAACTTCACCATGCAGGACATTGATCGACTGTCACGGCAGGTGCCGCACCTCGCGAAAGTGGCACCCTCCACGCCGCTCGTGCACATGGAGGACGTGCACCGTGCCGGTGGCGTGATGGGCATCCTCGGTGAGCTCGCGCGCGGGGGCAAGCTGCACACTGACCTGCCCACCGTGCATGCCGCCAGCATGGGTGAGGCGCTGGCCGAGTGGGACGTCGTCACCACTCCGCATGAGCATGTGAAGACTTTCTTCCGCGCGGCACCTGGTGGCATTCCGACCCAGGTGGCGTTCTCGCAGGACCGTCGTTACGAGACCCTGGACGTTGATCGCGCGAGTGGTGTGATTCGCGATCAGGAGCACGCCTTCTCGCAGGACGGCGGTTTGGCGGTGCTGTACGGCAATATCGCCGAGGATGGCTGCATCGTGAAGACGGCTGGCGTGGACAAGGACCTGCACCAGTTCTCGGGACCGGCTCGTGTGTTCAAGAGCCAGGAGGAAGCGGTCGAGGCCATTCTCAACAACCGCATCAAGGCCGGTGACGCCGTCGTCATCCGGTACGAGGGGCCCCGCGGTGGGCCGGGCATGCAGGAGATGCTGTACCCGACCTCTTACATCAAGGCCAAGGGCCTCGGCAAAGCCTGCGCACTCATCACCGATGGTCGCTTCTCCGGTGGCACATCCGGGCTTTCCATCGGCCACGTTTCGCCGGAGGCCGCGGCGGGTGGGGCCATCGCGCTGATCGAGGAAGGCGACATCATCGTCATTGATATCCCCGGTCGCAGCATCCGCCTCGATGTCACCGATGCCGAGTTGGCGCGTCGCCGCGCTGCCATGGAGGAGCTCGGGGCCGAGGCCTGGAAGCCGGTAGGTCGCGAGCGCGAGGTCTCTACGGCACTCAAGGTATACGCGGCCATGGTGACGAGTGCCGACACCGGCGCCGTGCGTGACGTCTCACGTCTGGGTTGATTCCGCCGTTGCAGGTGCGCCTGCGATGCGGTGGGATGGCCGCATGACCATCTCCATGCGGATGAACCTGCGGCATATGGCCTGGGCCAACCAGAAGCTGTACGCCGCAGTGGCGGAGTTGCCGGACGCCGCACTGTCGTCGTACATCGTCGATCCGGAGTGGACGGTGGGACGCATACTCGGCCATCTCGGGGAGTCCGGGCACTGGTACCTGTACTGCTTGAAACTCGCACCCTGGAAGCCATTCGTGATGCCCGGCAGCATGGCTGATGTGCGCGGCGTGGCCCGTGAGTTGGCGGAGATCGACGCGCAACTGCTTTCGCAGGCGACCCTGGGCGGGGCAATGATCACGCAGGATCTGGGCGACGGTGACCACACCTATCCCCGCTCCATGATCCTGGCCCAGGCCGTGCATCATGCGAGCGAGCACCGGGCGCAGCTCGTCGGCGCTCTGGAGTTCAAGGGCTACAGCTTGTTGAAGCTCGACGACCTCGACCTCTGGTGCTTCTACGCCGAAGTGGCGAAGCAGCGCTGAGCCCGAACCGTGGTTGTTCACGAAGCGCCCAATATGCGGGTCATTGCTGAACAACCGTGCCATCCTGACCGTGGTTGTTCATTTCCCGCCCGTGTTACGGGCCGTTCCTGAACAACCGTGCTACGCGGCCCTGCGAAGTTGCTCGAGCGCACGCTGCAATTGCGCGTATACGCGATCGGGCTCCACACGAAGCGCCAGCGTCGAGACCCGGAGCACGGGCGTGCCCTGGATCACCAGCTCATTGCCGCGCCAGTCGTCGTCCATGCGTACGGCCCGATCGAGATGCTGCAAGCCGTCGATCTCCACCACAAGCGTGCGCCCCGCGACATTGAACTCCGCATCGGTGTACCGACGGCGCCCCTCCGAATCCAGGCGCTCGCGCTGCCGCACCGGCTCTGGCAAGCCACGAGCGCGGCAGCCACGAGCGAAGTCCAGTTCATGTACCGAATGGGTGCCCGGGATGAGCAGTGACATGCGCCGCCTTACTGCCGCACTGCCTGGGCCCGGAGGCAGGCGGATCACAGCCTCCTGAAGTTGGTCGAAGTCGATAAGTCCGCGTTGTAGAGCCCATACAGCCTGAAATGCCGCTTGACGATCGGTCCTCGCCCAACGAAGCACCTGCACGACCGCCGAAAGTGGCGCGGCACGGTCTGGTTTGAGACGTACGTCCGTTGGGTGCGACTGCGTGTGCATCACACATTGCGGAAGGGGGGAGACGCGGCCGCTGCGTGCTCCGACAAGATGGATGGCCCCGTCCTTGGGCTGAGGCAGCCCTTCGATCTCGAGTGCCGAAGATCCGGCCAGATAGGCGCCCTCGTAATGCAGCGAGGCAACCCAGAGTTCGGTTGGGCGATCCATGGGTAGCAGCGAGACGCGCACTATCGAACTCGTCATGCGAGCCCAGTCGCCGTGGATGACACGACGGGTGACGCAATCACCACGAAACCCGGCCCGGGCAAGTTGTCGGATGGTGATAAGGCCATGCTGCTGCTCGATGAGGTGCGCAAGCACGGGGCTGATGTTTCGCATGGGCGAATCGTCGGGACGCACCGTGCTGCTCGCCGCAACTCCGGTCTGCAGTGGGGAAGTTGCCGCCATCGCTACCTGTGCACAGTGCTGTTGTTCACGAAGCGCCCAATTTGCGGGTCATTGCTGAACAACCGTGCCATCCTGACCGCGGTTGTTCATTTCCCGCCCGTGTTACGGGCCGTTCCTGAACAACCGACGTCTCTTAGCCGCGGGCTTTGAGGCGCATGGAGAGCGGCGGGGCATCGGGCACGGGCTCAGCCACGCCGACGTCGTCAACGGGCAGGCCGAACATACGAGTCGCCGCGGTGCCCGTGAGTTCAGCGGCCCACTGTTCGCGCCACGAGACGATCTCCTCGTGGGTGCGGCCGATGAAGTTCCACCACATGACGATGGGCTCTTCGAAGGGTTCACCTCCCAGCAACACCAAGCGGGCGCCAGTATCAGTGGCCACGGTCAACTCGCGAAGGCCCCTGGGCAGCACCAACAACTGCCCCTCCGCTGCCGTCAACTCGCTCTCTCCATCGCTCACGCGCACGCTGCCGCGATCCACGAGCAGCCCGTGTTCGAAGGCGGGATCGATGTCGATGGTGAGGCTGGCTGGCGCGTCGAGATCGAGCTGCGCACCGAGCAGCGGCGTGTAGGTCTGGACAGGCGATGTGCTTCCCAGCAGCGAACCCAGGAAGACGCGTGCGATGAAGCGATCGCCGAGCACCGGTTCTGGCACGTAGTGCGTGAAGTCGGGCTCGATCAGGCGGGCGTGATCGGGCAGCGCGATCCACAACTGAACACCTTGCAGCATGGCCTCCACGGGCATGGAGTACTCGGAATGCGCGATGCCACGCCCGGCCGTCATGAGGTTGAGTTCGCCAGGTTTGATGAAACCATGCACCCCACCGCTGTCACGGTGCTCAATGAGACCGGCGAACACCCAACTGGCCGTCTGCAGCCCGGTGTGCGGGTGGGCGCCGACATTCATGGCCTCGGCCGCATCGGCGTCGTCAACCGAGTAATGGTCGACGAAGACCCAGGCACCAATGCGATGGGCACCGCGCGTAGGGATGGTGCGCTGCACTGAGAGCGTGCCAGCAGCACCGAGTTGCACGACCTTGGGATCCACGAGATGCATGGCGGCTGGTCCCTTCTCTGTTGGTTGTTCACGTTCCACCCGAATTGCAGGCGATATGTGAACAACCGCTGGTGACTCAGCGGGCCCGGTGCGGCTGGATGGCGTTGACGGGGATGTGCCCGAAGGCGCCCGACTGGTAGTCGTCGAAGGCCTGGACGATCTCCTCGCGCGTGCTCATGACGAAGGGGCCGTACTGGATGACCGGCTCGCGTAGTGGCACGCCACCGATGATGAACATCTCCAGATTGGGATGCTGGGCATCGAGTGACGGCCCCGCCGTGATGTGCAGGACGTTGCCGTTGACCAGCACCACGTTCTGTCCGGTGCGCACCGGGTGGGCTTCCGGGCCCACGCTGCCACGGCCCGACAGCACATAGGCGAGGGCGTTGAAGTCCTCGCGCCAGGGGATGTCGATCGAGGCGCCGGGTGCGAGCGTGAGATGGGTGATGACGAGCGGCGTGTGCGAGATGCCCGGGCCCTTGTGGCCGTCGAGCTCACCGGCGAGCACGCGCACAATGGCACCGCCGTCAGCGCTCGTGACCATGGCTGAATCGCGACCCTGCAGGTCCTGGTACTGCGGATCGATCATCTTCTTGCTGCGGGGCAGATTGATCCACAACTGCACGCCGTGGAAGAGCCCGCCGGACATGACGAGTGCCTCAGGAGGTGTCTCGATGTGCAGCACCCCGCCACCCGCGGTCATGTACTGCGTGCCGCCCTCGAGGATGGTGCCGCCACCGCCCTGCGAATCCTGGTGCAGGAAGTTGCCGTCAATGAGATAGGTGAAGGTCTCGAAGCCGCGGTGCGGGTGCCACGGGGTGCCCTTGGGCTCGCCCGGTGCGTAGTCCACCTCGCCCATTTGGTCCATGTGGACGAAGGGGTCGATGTCGGCCATGGTGAGGCCGGCGAAGGCGCGACGAACGGGGAAGCCCTCGCCCTCGTGTGCTTGCGGCGCATCAATGATCTTGAGCACCTTGCGCACCTGCGGCATAGCGGGCGTATTCAGGCGCGGGAGGATCATCGGGTCTGCGGTGGCTGCTGGCATGGGAACCTCACTTCAGCAATAGTTAAACATTTAACTATCTTGGACGCAAGATCATTCCCGTCAATCCTTCACCTTCCCATGGCCTCCAGTGTCAGCCGCTGGGCCTGCGCCAGGCAGGATTCGTCGGCAGCAGGAGTTGAACCGCACACCCCGCGGAACGACACGTCGCTTGTCGGATACAGGGGCGCGACAATGCCGGGCGGCATACTCGCGTTCATGACCACGATCGATCGCAATCGCCTGGCCCAGCTCATCGGGCGCGAACGCGCCCTCCACCTGCAGCGCAATCCTCTGAGCGCGGCCGAATACCAGCGCGCGTCCCACCTCTTCGGCCGTGTCCCCATGACCTGGATGAACAAGTGGTCCGGCGGCTTCCCCATGTATCTCGCAGGTGCCTCGGGCAACACCATCCGCGACGTCGACGGCAACAGCTACATCGATTTCGCCATGGGTGACACCGGCGCCATGGCCGGGCATTCACCGGCCGAGACGGTCACCGAGGTCATCGCCCGCATGGACCAGCAGGGCGGCATCACCACCATGCTTCCGACGTCTGACGCGGAAGTGGTGGGTGCGGAGCTGCAACGGCGCTTCGGCATGCCGCTGTGGTCATTCACCTTGAGCGCCACCGACGCCAATCGCTGGGCCATCCGCCTGGCCCGCCTCGCCACCGGTCGCAGCAAGATCCTGGTCTTCTCCTACTGCTATCACGGCTCCGTCGATGAGACCTTCGCCGTGCCCGGTCCGGACGGGCTCGCGGTCTCGCGTCCCGGCAACGTGGCGCCGCCGGTTCCCCTCCATGAGACGACACGCGTCGTCGAGTTCAACGATCTGGAAGCGCTGCAGCGCGAGCTGGCTCATGGTGACGTGGCCGCGGTGCTGGCGGAGCCGGCCATGACCAACATCGGCATCGTGCTGCCGGAGCCCGGCTTCTGGGAGCAAGCCACCCGCCTCATCAAGGACGCCGGCAGCCTGCTCATGATCGACGAGACGCACACCATCTCCACCGGCCCCGGCGGGGCCACCAAGGCATGGCACTTGCAGCCGGACATCTTCATCATCGGGAAGTCCATCGGTGGCGGCATCCCCTCTGGTGCGTATGGCATCACCGAGGAGGTAGCCCGCCGTATCACCGGTCACACCGCTGCAGGTGAGGCCGACATTGTCGACGTCGGCGGCGTTGGCGGCACCCTGGCCGGTAATGCGCTCTCCGTGGCCGCCATGGCGGCCACCCTCAAGCACGTGCTCACCGACGAAACCTGGCCGCGCATGATCGACCTGGCCACCGCCTTCCGCGAGGGCGTAGAGAGTGTGTTGACGACCTACGGCCTGCCCTGGTCGTGCACGCAGTTGGGCGCCCGTGCCGAGTACCGCTTCACCTGGCCGGCCCCGCGCAACGGCAGTGAGTCGGCGAGGGCCGCCGATGCCGAACTCGAGGAGTACTTCCATCTCTTCGCCTCCAATCGAGGCGTCCTGATCACGCCCTTCCACAACATGGCGCTCATGTGCCGCGACACCACCGAGGCCGATGTCGCCAAGCACACGGAGGTCTTCGCCGCAGCCGTTGCGGACCTCGTGGGCTGATCGCTACAGCCGGTTGGCATCATCGAACGCTGCAGGACGATGATGAAAACGGGTACTGCGCAACGGGCTTTTGGCCCAACCGTTGATCCTGCCGAGAGAATTGGACCCGCAGTTCGCGTCACATTTCGCGCCGTGCGCGCTCTCGCTGTGCCACCATGACCCCGTCTACGACGTCTCCCAGGAGGGTGGGCACGTGAGTGCGCTAGACCTATCCCGTTGGCAGTTCGGTATCACCACCGTCTACCACTTCCTTTTCGTTCCGATCACGCTCGGCACCTCGTTCCTCGTCGCCATCATGCAGACCATGTGGGTGCGCACCGGCGACAGCTCGTGGCTGCGCCTGACCAAGTTCTTCGGGAAGATCTTCCTGATCAATTTCGCCATGGGTGTCGTCACCGGCATCGTCCAGGAATTCCAGTTCGGCATGAACTGGTCCGACTACTCCCGCTTCGTCGGCGACATCTTCGGTGCGCCACTCGCGGTCGAGGGCCTGCTCGCCTTCTTCCTCGAATCCACCTTCCTCGGCATGTGGATCTTCGGCTGGGACCGGCTGCCCAAGAAGCTGCACCTGGCCTCCATTTGGCTGGCCGCCATCGGCACCACGCTGTCCGCCTACTTCATCCTGGCGGCCAACGCCTTCATGCAGCACCCGGTTGGTTTCCACATCAACCCGGTGACGCATCGCGCCGAGATGGACGACTTCCTGCGCCTGCTCACGCAGAACACCGCGGTCATCGCCTACCTGCACACCATGTCGGCGGCATTCCTGCTCTCGGGCACCCTGATTGCGGCCGTCAGCGCCTTCCACATGGTTCGCGGTAGCAACTCCAGCATCTTCCGCAAGACACTCAAGCTTGGTGCGGTGGTCACACTGGTCGCAGGCGCAGCCGTGGGCTGGACGGGCGATGCCGATTCCAAGATCATGGTGACGCAGCAACCGATGAAGATGGCTGCTGCGGAGGCGCTGTACCACACCGAATCCAACGCGGGCTTCTCCCTGTTCACGGTCGGAACGCTTGACGGCTCGCAGTCCGTACTGGATGTGAAGGTGCCGAACCTGCTGTCGTTCCTTGCCACGGGTGACATGAATGGCGAGGTCAAGGGCATCAACAACCTGGAGACGGAATACACCAGCACCTACGCAGGCACCGGCCTCAAGGGCGCCGACTTCGCGCCGAACATCCCCATCACCTACTGGATGTTCCGCCTCATGATCGGCCTGGGGATGATCGCCGTGCTGTGGGCGCTGTGGCTGCTGTGGATGATTCGCGGCGGTCGTGAGCCCAAGGGCAAGCTGGTGTACCGCAGTGCGGTGTGGATGACGTTCGCGCCGCTATTCGGCATCTCCGCTGGCTGGATCTTCACCGAGATGGGGCGCCAGCCCTGGATCGTGTTCGGCCAGATGCTCACAGCCCAAGGTGTGTCACCGGTCATCACCAGTTTCGATGTCCTGGTCTCGATGGTGATCTTCACACTCCTGTACGGCGTCCTGGCAGTCATCGAGATGGGACTGTTGATCAAGACCGTCAAGCAGGGTCTGCCCGAAGCCTCCGATGTCAAAGTCGTTGAGGGCAACCAGCCGCTGACCTTCGCATACTGAGGTGATTGCCATGTCATACGAATCCCTGCAAACCATCTGGTTCATCCTCATCGCCGTGCTCTGGGTCGGCTACTTCGTGCTCGAGGGTTTCGACTTCGGTGTCGGCATCCTGCTGCGCACAATCGGCAAGACCGAGGCGGAGCGTCGTGCGCTGGTCACCACGCTAGGCCCCTTGTGGGACGGCAATGAGGTGTGGCTGCTCGTCGCGGGTGGTGCCACCTTCGCGGCCTTCCCCGAGTGGTACGCCACGCTGTTCAGCGGCTTCTACCTGCCGCTGTTCCTGATCCTCTTCGGCCTCATCATCCGCGGTGTGGCCTTCGAGTACCGCAGCAAGCACGGCGATGCCGTGTGGCGTCAGCGCTGGGACTGGGCGATCCTGATCGGTTCCTTCCTGCCCTCGCTGCTGTGGGGCGTGGCCTTCGCCAACCTGGTACGCGGCACCGAGGTGGTGCAGCAGGCCAACACCGGCTTCCTCTACACCGGTGGCTTCTGGGCGCTGCTCAACCCCTTCGCGTTGCTCGGCGGTCTGGTGACACTCTCGCTGTTCATGACGCACGGCGCGATCTTCGTCAGCCTCAAGACCGACGGTGACATCCGCTACCGTGCCCGCGAACTGGCCGTGAAGATCGGTTTGGTGGCAGCGGTGCTGGCCGTGGTCTTCCTGCTCTGGGCGCAGGTTGCCTACAGCAACAACAGCTGGACCTGGGCCACCGTGCTACTGGCGGCGGTGTGCTGGCTGGGCGGTATCGCAATGGTGCGGGCCGGGCGCGAGGGCTGGTCATTCACGCTCAGCGCACTCACCCTGGCCCTGGCCGTGATCTCGCTCTTCGGCATGCTCTACCCCAACCTCATGCCCAACATCGATCGCTCGCTCATCGGCCTCACCATCCACAACGGGTCCTCCAGCGAGACGACCCTGAAGATCATGACCGTGGTGGCCGTGGTGATGACGCCGATCGTCCTGCTGTACCAGGGCTGGACCTACTGGATCTTCCGCAAGCGCATCACAGCCGCACAAATCCCGAACCCGGAAGCTGGCATCCTGGACGGAGTGCACTGAAAGGCCTTCATTAGTCTTGCTGCATGCGCCCTCTCGACCCTGAGCTGATCCGACGCTCGGGGGCGGTCAAGGGTGCGATTGCTGCGACCGTGTTCACGGGCCTGGTGTCAGCAGCCGCGTCGGTCGTTCAGGCCGCCGCGGCTGCTGCCGTCATCAGCCGTGCCTTCCTCCAGCACCAGCCTGTTGCCGCGCTGACGACGCAACTGGTGGCCTTCGCCGCTGCCTGGTTCGTGCGCTCCACTGCCAATACCGTGCAGGACGTGTGGGCACGGCGGTCCGGTCTGCGGGCAGTGGCCGCGTTGCGCCGAGATCTGGCCGCTGCCTACGGACGCAGCGATGCGGCGCCGGAGGCTATGTTCCCGTTGCTCAGTCGTGGCATTGATGCCCTAGAGGTCTATGTGGCCCGCTACCTGCCACAACTCGTGCTCGCCATCCTGGTGCCCGTGGGCCTCGGTGCCTGGATCCTGCGCAACGACCCATGGACAGCAGTGATTCTCGTCATCACCATCCCCCTGATCCCCGTGTTCATGGCGCTCATCGGCTGGTTCACGGACAGTGCTGTCACCAAGCAGTGGTCGTCGGTCAGCCGCATCACGGAGGTGGTCACCGACCTGTTCACCGGCCTGCCCGACCTGCTCATCTTCGATCGGGCCAAGTCACAGGCCGAACTCATTCACAAACTCGGTAGCGACGCGACGCATGCCACCATGCGCGTGCTGCGCATCTCCTTCCTCTCCTCTTTCGCCCTCGAACTCATCGCCACCATCAGCGTGGCCATCATGGCGCTCGGCATCGGTCTTCGTCTCACGAGCGGGAACATCGATCTGGAGACAGGTCTGATGATCCTCATCCTGGCGCCGGAGGTGTATCTCCCGCTCCGACAGGTGGGTACGCAGTTCCATGCCGCTGTCGAGGGCATGGAGGCGTGGAAGCAGGCGCAGCCCATGCTGGCGCAACAACGCACCGCGGCGGAATACATCGACGCGCCCCTGAAGTCGCTCAAATTGCGCGACCTCAGCTTCGGTTACGGCAGCGCCCTCACCGCACCCGTCACAGCCAAGCTCAAGCGTGGCACCGTCACCACCATCACCGGCCACAGCGGTGTCGGCAAGTCCACACTGCTGCGCACGTTGGCCGGGCTCATGGCACCCATTGCGGGTGAGGTGACGGTCTCCGGTCACTCCGTGCACGCCCTCGACGAACGTGCCTGGTTCGATCGCGTGGGGTACGTGCCACAGCATCCGTGGTTGGGCCACGGCACCCTGCGCGATGCACTCACCAGCGGCCGTGAGGCCAGTGATGCCGAGTGCAGTGCGGCACTGGCAGCGGTAGGCCTGCTGGATCTTCCGCTCGAGGCCCGCATCGACGACCTCAGTGGTGGCTTCTCCGTGGGCCAGCGTCGTCGCATAGCGCTCGCTCGCTACCGACTGCGCAAGTGCGACATCCTGCTGCTCGACGAGCCCACGGCCGCCGTGGATGCCGAGAGCGAGGCCGCCATCCTGCATGTACTTGAGGAGTGGCGAGCACAGGGGGCCATAGTTGTGGTGGTCGCCCACCGCCAGGCGCTGGTGCAGGCCGCCACCCAGGTGCTGCATCTGGAGCGTGCCCGATGAAACGCACCTTGCTCGCGATCGCTGCTGCCGCCGCCACCTTCGCCTCAGCCATCGGCCTGGTCACGACGGGTGGTTGGCTGATCAGCGAGGCGGCACTGCGCCCGCCCCTTCTGACCCTGGAGGTGGCGATCGTCTCGGTGCGGGCCTTCGGCATCTCCCGTGGCGCCTTCCGCTGGCTGGAGCGCGTGGTCTCCCATGACTCGGCGCTGCACGCCACCGTGGAGCGTCGCACTCAGCTCTGGATGGCGCTCGCCAAGGCCGGCCCACGCGGCGCCTGGGGCCTGCGCACGGGCGACGCCATCACTCGCGTCATGCAGGATGCTGAGCTGCTGCAGGACCGCATCACGCGTGTCATCGTGCCTGCCGCCGCCGCCATCGTCACGGCCAGCGGTGCCGTCTTGGTGCAACTGCATCTGCAGTCACTGGCCGCACTGTGCTTCTTCGCAGCCTTCCTTGTGGCCGGCATCATGGTGCCGGCCTTGGCGCATCGCATTGAGTTCACAGCCGCTCGCCGGGCGCTGGAGGAGCGTGCGCTGGTGAATTCCCGCCTCTCCGCCTTCGTGCAGCATCGCGATGAGATGCGGGTGCTCGGTGTCATCGATGCCAACCTGCAGCAGGTCGCAGTGGCGGATGACCGTCGTGTGGCCATCGAGACGCGGGCGGCCGTGCTCTCCGGGCTCACCCAGTGGGCGGCCTTGCTGGCCAGCGGTCTGGCCATTGTCGGCGGGCTGCTGGTCGCCGTGCCCGCGGTGCTCAACGGGTCGCTGCAGGGACCGCATCTGGCGGTGGTTGCGCTGCTGCCGTGGTCGGCGAGTGAACTCATCACCGCCCTGGCCCTGGCAGCTTCGGCCTTGGTCCGAGTGCGGTCCGCGCAAGCACGCCTGCAAGGCATCGAGCAGCTCGATGCACCCATCCCGGAGGTGGAGCGCCATGGCAGCGCGGGCCTTTTCATCCGTCAGTTGAGGGTGCGCTGGCAGGACAGTGAGGTCGTGCATGCCATCGATCTGGATGTACCGCGCGGGCAGCGGGTGGCGCTGGTGGGGCGTAGCGGGGCCGGCAAGTCCAGCGTCATCAGCGCGGTTCTGGGGCTGGTCGAGTACCAGGGCAGTGTCATAGTCGGCGGCGAGGACGATGGCAGTGCTCGTGCGTCGCTGATCACCGCGGTGCCACAGGCGCCGCACATCTTCCGCACCACCGCACGCGAGAACCTGCGCATGGCCGCCGGCCCGGTGCCGGACGAGCAATTGCGTCGGGCGCTGAACCGTGTGGGCCTGGCGCATATCGACCTCGGCCGCGACCTGGGCCAAGCTCCACTGTCCGGTGGCGAGGCCCAACGTCTGGGCCTGGCGCGCGCGCTGCTGCTCGAGGCCCCGGTCATCGTGCTGGACGAGCCCACCGAGCATCTGGACGAGGAAACAGCCGCCGGCATCATGGCCACCATCCACGACGAGATCTGGGGTCGCGCCCTCCTCATGACGACCCACCGTCTGACGGATCTGAGGGACTTCGACCGTATCTACATCATCGACGGGGGTTCCATCATGTGCAGCGGCACCTTCGTCGAGTGCCTGATGGGCAGCGAGTGGTTCCGTGAGTCAGTCGAGTGGCGTTTGGACAAGGCGCGGGTGGATTGAGCACCATGGGCTTATGGCCCTACCGTCCAGCAAAGCGCTCCTCGACGCCGTCCTGGACATTTCCAGCGGTGCGACCCTGCGCAGCACCCTGCAACGCATCGTCGACAACGCTGCCGCACTGACCGACGCCCGGTACGCAGCCATCGCGGTGCGTGGACGCAAGGGCGATGTCGAGGAGTTCGTCTACTACGGCATCGACGACGAAGTGGCCGACGAAATCCCCAATTTCCCCGAGGGCAAGGGCCTGTTCGGCCACATGCTCGAGCATCCGGATGTACTGCGCCTGACGGACATGTCGCAGCACTCCTCATCCGCCGGCCTGCCTCCTGGGCACCCGCCCATGCACTCCTTCCTCGGCGCGCCGCTGCACGTGGCCGGCACCAAGTTCGGGCAGCTGTACATCACCGAGAAACTCGGTGGCAAGGAGTTCACCGAGGAGGACGAAGCCCTGGTGGAAGCCCTGGCTGCTGCCGCTGGGGTTGCTGTCGACAACGCCCGCAGCCGCGAGTTGCGCCAGGCGCTGGCCCTGACCGAGGACCGTGAGCGCATTGCGCGCGATCTGCATGATCTGGTGATCCAGCGGCTGTTCGCCACGGGCATGTCACTGCAGGCCCTGGTGCGGTCCACATCGCTCGAAGAGTCGGCAAAGTCCCGGCTCGACGGTGCCATCGACGAGCTCGACAAGACGGTGAAGCAGATCCGTCAAACCATCTTCGCGCTGCAGGACAGCAGCCCCGAGGGCCTGCGGGCACGCGTCATCGCGGAGTTCGAAGCCTTCCGCTCCACCTACGACTGCGCCGCCGAATTGGTGTTCCAGGGCCCGGTTGACGCTGCCGTGCCCGAGCGGGTTATGACGCATGCCGTGGCCGTGGTGCGCGAGTTGCTCTCCAATGTGGCCAAGCATTCACATGCACCCGAGGTCGATGTGCTGGTGAAGGTGGTGGGTGACGAACTCACCGTCACTGTCACGGACAACGGCGTGGGCTTCGCAGAGCCACCGCATCGTCGTGGGCTGGCCAATGTGGCGCGTCGCGCCGAGGCCTACAGCGGGCTCTTCACCATTGAGCCGGTGGAGCCCCGCGGCACACGCGCGCGCTGGTCCGTGTTCCTGCCCATCCCCACCGCCAGCTGAGCCCAACAACAAGATGCCCCCGCCAAGGGCGAGGGCATCTGTGCTTGGTCGTTACATGGAGGCGCGAAGACCTAGGCGAACCGCCAGCGCCGCGGCCTGGGTCCGGCGCTCCAGGCCCAGCTTGGCGAGCAGTGAGGAAACGTAGTTCTTCACCGTCTTCTCAGCGAGCGACATGCGCTCCGCGATCTGACGATTGGTGAGCCCCTCACCGATGAGCTCGATGACGCGGCGCTCCTGATCGGTGAGATCGTCTAGTTCGGCAGCAGCTGAACCGGCCTTGCGCAGTCGCGAGCGCACGCGCTCGGCAGCATGGGCATCGAGAGTGGAATCGCCCCGGGCGATGATACGGATGGTGTTGAGCAGTTCCTCGCCCTTGATGTCCTTGAGCGCGTACCCACCGGCACCGGCGATGATCGCACCCAGCAGTGCCTCATCATCCGCATACGAGGTGAGCATGAGGGTGTGGATGTTGGGGTTCATGGACCGGATCTCGCGGCACAACTCAACGCCGCTGCCATCGGGCAGGCGCACGTCGAGCACGGCAACCGTAGGTGCCAGTTCGAGGATGGACTTCAAGGCATCGTGCACGGTGCCCGCGTCGCCTACAACCTCGAGGTCGGGCTCGGCATTGATGAGTTCGATGAGCCCGCGACGAACCACCTCGTGGTCGTCGACGATGAACACTCTGACGGTCATGGGGCCTCCTGGTGCGTGCAACAGGGCATTCTTCCCTAACTTTCGCCCGCCGCGCACCTTTCACGCCTGACAGGGAGAGCGGGCGACGGGAATCGAACCCGCGCTTGAGGCTTGGGAAGCCGCCGTGATGCCATTTCACTACGCCCGCGCGTTCCGGCACGCCGGAATCTGTGCCGAAGCCTAGCCGTATCCTCTGACCATGAGTTTCGAGGATCACGGTTCCGCCAAGGCCATCGGTGGTGCTGTGTTGCAGCTCGCCGGAGGCCTGCTGATCGGGCTGGCGATCTACCTGGCCTTTTTGGACGGCGTGCGAAGCCCCATCAGCATCGGCATTGGCGGCCTAGCCTCGATGTACTTCATGGTGAGCGGCGGCGTTCGCACCTACGTCGGAATCGTGACACGCCGCAGCGCTGGCCGGAGCCTTCAGCGCAGGGTGTAAACCTTGGCACCGGGGTAGGTCGGCACTGGCATGCCGTTGCCGGGCACGATAGGCGTGGGCGACTGCACCGCAATGAAGTCCTTGTTGTTGGTTGTCATGTAGAGCTTGGGCATGCGCTCGATGATGCCGTTGATCTTCACTCCATACAGGTGCTTAGTGTTGTGTGTGTACACGTAGCCGGTGGGCCAGATGCCGTTCATGTCGAGCGCAATGGCGAACTGAACCCCCGCATGGACGGCCTCATTGGCCAGCATGGTGGGTGTTGCCCGGTGCGCGAACTCGAAGATGAAACTGCCGTCCTTGAGTACGCCCAGCAGCGTGCGGTTGGCGTACGGGGTGCGGTGGATGGTGATACCCCAGGTCTTGGGGGTGTCGGCCTTCGAAACCTGGCTCACCCCACCGTCGATGATGGGCTTGAGGTTCTGGCGCACGGCCACGACCGATGGGGTCATGTGCAGATCTCGGCCCCACGCGCCGACGCGCAGCGAGCCGTCCTTGTAGGTGACGAGTGAGGCCAGGCCGTCCCGTAGGGCAGCCACTTCCCGGCCTCGGTAGTAGTAGCCGCCAACGCCGTCCTGCAGCTTGAAGGCGCCGTTGAAGGCCGCCATCATGGTCGGGATCCAGGAACCCGGGTTCCTATCCGCGGCGGTACGCGGGCTCTTCTCCGGCCACATGGTGCCCGGGATGAAGCGGAACTTCAGTTTTGTGGGATCCATCCACATAAATGAGACGTAGCCGTGGTCGGTGGTGGCGACCGAGATGTGTGGCGCCACCGTTCGCCAACGGAAGGGTGCCGGAGGCTTTCGCGCGACCGCAATCGACTGGGCCCGGGAGGTGCCGCTGGCCGCCACAGGGTGGTTGCTGCCGTTGGCGGCGCTGCCGCAGGAGGACAGCAACAACGTCGCCACAGCCGAGAGCAAGGCGACGCGCAGGGGGCGGGGCATCACGGGTTCCTGAGCCTCTCTGGAGCGGGGTGGTCCCGCCCAACGTAAAGCCCGGAAACGCCCGAACCAGCGTTCTCAGCGCCTGCTTACAGGATCGTTTCCCTGCTCGGACCTACTGCAGTCCCAGCGGTCGGGCGGGCCCCATGATGCTTCGGGGACGGGCGAAGGGCCCGCGATTTCCTCGGATCCGGCAGCGCCGACAATCCACAGCCGCGCAACGGGAATGCCCCCCTAGG
Organism: Actinomycetes bacterium; assembly: GCA_021814565.1. GTDB lineage: Bacteria > Actinomycetota > Actinomycetes > S36-B12 > UBA5976 > JAKALQ01. The sequence goes on from JAKAIC010000016.1 coordinate 20,679, forward strand.
CTCAAGCCATGCAAGGAGCACAGCTTCGATACGACCATCTGAGCAAGCACTACGGCAGCACCATCGCGGTGCGCGATCTCAGTGGTGACATCCGCCCTGGCGTAGTGACGGGCATGTTGGGTCCCAATGGTGCCGGCAAGAGCACCGCGCTCAAATGCCTGCTGGGCCTGGCGGCTCCGACATCTGGCAGCGCGCTCATCGACGGCCTGCCCTACCTCCAGGTGAAACAGCCGGGCCGTCGTATCGGCACCGTGCTGGAGACTCGCGGCTTCCACCCGGGTGTCACGGGACGGCAGAACCTGTTGGTGCTGGCGGCCGCCATCGATGTAGACGACTCCCGGGTGAACGAGGTGCTGGCACAGGTGGAGCTCACAGAAGCCGCAGATCGCCGTATCAAGGGCTATTCGTTGGGCATGCGACAGCGCTTGTCACTGGCCGCCGGGCTGCTTGGGGACCCCGAGACACTGGTTCTCGACGAACCAGCCAACGGCTTGGATCCGCATGCCATCGTCTGGCTGCGCACTCTGCTGCGGAGCCTGGCCGCGGAAGGCCGCACTGTGCTGGTGAGTTCACACCAGTTGGCGGAGATGGAGAACACCGTCGATGACGTCTTCATCATGGACAAGGGCTACCTGCGGGCCGCCGGTTCCATGACCGAGGTGTGCGCGGGTCGCACACTGGAACAGGCATTCCTTGCGATCACGGAGGGTGGCCGGCTGTGAAGACCTCACTCAAGGCGGAGGTGCGCAAGCTGCGCTACCAGCGCAGCAGCTATGGCATCCTGGCCGGCGCGTGTGCCATCGCGGCCATCAGCGCCATCTCCATCATCGCGACGGCACAGCTGCCCCGGCGTGAACTGCTCATGCATCTCACGGACCAAGCCATCATGCAGACGGTCATTGCCTCCACCGCAAGCGGCTACATCTTCGCGCTGGTGCTGGGCATCGTCATGAGCACCACGGAATTCCGCCACTCCACGGCTGTCGCCACCTACCTGGCCCAGCCCCACCGGCGTACCGTCATGCTCGCCAAGATGATCATCGCCGCCGTGATGGGCGTCATCGTGCAATTCCTATCCACGGGGATGGGCATGATTGCGGCCACGCTCTACGTGCAGCGTTACGCCCACTACAACACACCACTCGACACCTATATGCGCGTCATGGCCGGCTCTGTGCTCGTGGGTGCAGTGCTGGCAGTGATGGGCGTGGCGATCGGATCACTCATCCGCAGCCAAGTGGTGGCGATCATGGTGTCGCTGCTGTGGCTGCAATTGGTGGAAGGCCTGCTCATCGTCTTCGCTGATTGGCTGGGCAAGTGGTCGATCCGCGGCGCCATCACCTCGGTGCTCGATATCGCAGTCAAGACCGGTCCTGGTTCGGGGCGCCTCGGCGGCAGCAGCACGCTTGATCAGTTGGGTCCCTGGCAGAGCATGTTGCTGCTCCTCGCCTATGGCGCCGTGTTCGCAGTCGTCGCCACCGTCACGTCCATGCGCAGGGACGTCGATTAGCGCAGGGACGTCGATTAGCGCACCGCTCGCCGATCGGGCGACATGACCCTTCAGGCGTGTACCGGGCGCATGCAAGGATGACACTGAACTTCGTGCAGGAAGCAAGTCGGCAGCGTGCCGTGAAGAATGGGGTGCCAAATGGGTGACATGGAAAACATCACGTTCACCGTCATCACGTGTTCGGATCGCGCCAGTGCAGGCGTGTACGAGAACAGGACCGGTCCCTGGATTGCTGAGCAGGTGATCGCGGCTGGAGGCAGCATCCTCAACCAGGTGCTCATCGCGGACGAGAAGCGCTCCATCGCCAACGAGATCAAGCACGGGCTCATCGGCGACGTCATCATCACCACCGGCGGTACCGGTGTGCACCCCAAGGACGTCACGCCCGAGGCCACAATGCCGCTGCTCGACACCTTGCTCCCCGGCATCTCCGAGGCACTGCGCATGCAGGGCATGTCGAGCACTCCCCGCGCCATGATTTCCCGCGGTGTCGCCGGCTTCTCTGGCAAAACGCTCATCATCAACCTCCCCGGGTCCGAGGGTTCCGTGCATGACGGCTGGGAGCTGGTGTCGCAGGTGATCCCCCATCTCGTGCGCCAGCGTCAGGGCAACGAGGGCCACTGACCGGCGTCAGGGGTTGGCCGACCGGCGGTACCCTCACGGAATGACGCAGTTCATTGACGGCTTCGGCCGGGCGCACCGCGACCTCCGGGTGTCCCTGACCGACAAGTGCAATCTGCGCTGCACCTACTGCATGCCCAGCGAACACATGCAGTGGCTGCCCAACGAGCAGACGCTGACAGCCGACGAACTGCTGCGCATCGTCGCGGTGGCCTGCGCCAACGGCATCAACGATGTGCGCCTGACCGGCGGCGAGCCTCTGATCCGCCACGACATCGTGGAGATCGTGGAACGCATCGCCTCCCTGCCCTCTGCCCCCTCTGTGGCCATGACCACCAACGGCATTCGCCTGGCTGCGCACGTCAATGAGCTGGTGGCAGCGGGCTTGAGCCGTATCAACATCTCCCTCGATACCCTGGACGCCCAGCGTTTCGTGCGGCTGACCCGACGCAATGAACTACATGCGGTCATTGCCGGCATCGAGGCGGCCATGGCCTCGGGGATCCGCCCTATCAAGCTCAACGCGGTCCTGCTGCGTGGCCTCAACGATGACGAGGCGCCACTTCTGCTGAACTGGGCCATCGAGCGCGGCCTTGAGCTGCGCTTCATCGAGGAGATGCCGTTGAGCGTCGGCGGATCGTGGTCGCGCAGCGACTACATCACGACCCAGGACATCATCGAGAGCCTGACCCCGGTGTTCGAACTGTTGCCCCTACCGCGTGACGTGCACAGCCCCGCCTTCGCCATGCAGGTGGGCGGCACGGACGCCACAGTGGGCTTCATCTCGTCCATTAGTCAGCCTTTCTGCGGGGGTTGTGACCGCTTGCGGCTGACCGCGGATGGCCAATTCCGCAACTGCCTGTTCGGCAGTGACGAATGGGACCTGCGCGGCCTGCTGCGGAGTGGTGCTGACGATCAGGCACTGCTGGGGCGCATGATGGACAGCGTCAGGGCCAAGAAGGCCGGGCATGGCACCGACAATCTGAGCCTGCTGCAACCGAGCCGCAGCATGAACGCCATCGGCGGTTGAGCCGCCACTGAGCCGGCCCTATCAGCCGCCGGCGAAGGGTGGCAGCAGGTCGACGGTGTCGGAAGCCGTGAGCGCGACGTCATCGATGGAGCGACGCCGAACCCCGTCGTGCAGCAGCGTGGACGCCGCCACCAGCCGGTCCATGCGTTCGCCGTAGCGCTGCCCCAGCAGGGCGCTGAGCTCCGGTATGGAGTTGGCCGCCACGGTGGTCTCGCCACAACCCGCGATTTCGCGGGCCACGGCGTAGAAGCGAACGAGCATCCGGGCCTCCTCCACCCCAACGTTAATGCGCGACCGCTGGCAGCGTCTGCCGCTCCCGCTGGCCAGGCCGCCCACGCCGGCCGCAGGGCTAGGTCTAAATGCCCGTAGAATCGCCGAAACGCTCACGGAGGTCGGGATGGGTAGCGAGGTGCAGGCGCGGCCTGCGAGCGTCGAACCGCCGCTCGAAGCCAGCCGTTCCAGAGCGGTGTTCGTCATCGTGGCCGTCGTCCTGGGCGTGGTGGTCCTGGGCTCGATCGCGGTCTCCGCTATCGGCGGCTCGGTGCTGTACTACAAAACGCCGTCCGAGATCCTGCAGCAGCATCCCAACCAGCCGGTGCGTCTGGCCGGCAAGCTGGTGAGTGGTACCCAGGTGACGCATGGCGACGGCTCCGTGACCTTCGACGTCACCGACGGCAAGGCCACCGTCCACGTCCGCTACACCGGTGGTGCCACCACTGCGCTCCAGTCCGCCGCCCGCCCCGGTGCCCAGATGGTGGCCGAAGGTGCACTGTCCGCCAACAACATCTTCGAGTCGACCAACCTGATCGCGAAATGCCCGTCCAAGTTCGCCACCGCTGCGCCGAGCACGCATGCCTCGGTGGCCGCGGCCGCCTGATCCAGCGCAATGTCCTCCCCCACATCACGAATCGTGCTCGATGCGATCGAGAAGGACTTCGGTCGGCAGCGTGCCCTGCGCCGGATCAGCCTGAGCATCGAGCAAGGCGAGTACGTGGCACTCATCGGTGCCAATGGCGCCGGCAAGACCACCCTGCTGCGCACCGTCGCCGGGCTTTCCCGGCCCACTTCCGGCAGCGTGCGCATCGCTGATGTGGACCTCCGGCGCGCGGGCCCGGGACTGCGACGTCGGATCGGCTTCGTCTCCCATGCGTCGTTGCTCTATCCAGAGCTCACCGGGCGGGAGAACCTGCAGTTCCAGGCCCGGCTCTTCGGCGTCGCCGATGCCGACTCGATGATCGCGCAGTTGGGGGAGCTCCTGGACCTGGCGGCCATTCTGGATCGTCCCGCAGGCGAGCTTTCGCGCGGCAACCTGCAGCGACTCTCCATCGCGCGCGCCCTGCTGCACGCACCGCGTGTGCTCCTGCTCGACGAACCCTTCAGCGGTCTCGACCAGACCACTGCGTCGCGGTTGCAGCTGCTGCTGCAGCGGCTGGTAGATGCCGGCCATACAGTGGTGCTGTCAACGCACGATCGAGCCATCGTCGAGTCGGGTCCGCATCGACTGCTGCGGCTTGACGACGGCGCTCTCGTCGAGGACCGTGTGCTGGCGTCGGCATCGGTCGACCGGCACGCCGGTTCTGCCTCGCCCCTGCTCGTACCGGCATTGCGCATGCCGCCGAAACTGCTGGGGGCCACCTTGACCATTGCAGCCAAGGACCTGCGCATCGAAGCACGCACCCGCGACGTCCTCGGTTCGGCAGGGCTCTTCGCCCTGGTCGTGCTCATCACTGCCAGTTTCACGGCGCCGGTTGGTGAATCGTCCACCGGCATGGCAACCGGTGTGATGTGGATGAGTCTGCTGTTCGCCACCCTGCTCGGCGTCGGACGTTCCTCGGGTCGTGAGCATGCGGAACGTGGTATCGAGAGCCTTGTGCTTTCACCGGTGCCCAAGGCTGCGATCTTCCTGGGCAAGGCGCTGGCCAGCCTGCTACTGCTGTGCCTGGTGGCCATCGCAGTGGTGCTGTTGTTCATCGTCTTCATGGCAGGTAACGCGCCGGTGCATGTGTTGGGCCTGGCCGGCACCGTCCTCATCGGCATGGTGGGCCTGGTAATCGTCACCACCCTGTTCGCGGGCATCGCCCTGGGCACACGCCTCGGTGAGTCGATGTTGCCGCTGCTCGTGCTTCCCGTCGTCATTCCCTTGATGGTGGGTGCGGTCGAGCTCACTCGTCAGGCCCTGGGCGGACAGGGTGGCGGCATGGGGATCTGGCTCGCCTTGTTGGCGGCCTTTGACCTGGTCATGATGATGTCCGCAGTGGCCACCTTTGCCTTCGTGATTGAGGAGTGACGGACATGGCATCGCAACCGACGCAGCGACACGTGCCCTGGTTGGGTGCACTGTCTGCGCTCATGCTGATCGTGTTCCTCACCATGTGCTTCTTCTATGCACCCGAGGATTCCATTCAGGGTCAGGTGCAGCGCCTGTTCTACCCACACGTGGCCAGCGCCTGGGTGGCCGGGCTGGCCTTCTTCACGGTGTTCGTGGCCTCCATCGGCTACCTGGTGACGCGTGACCTGAAGTGGGATGGCATCGCGGCAGCGTCAGCGGAAGTGGGCCTGCTCTTCACCTCGGGCACGCTCATCCTGGGCATGTTGTGGGGCAAGGCCAGTTGGGGTACCTACTGGGCATGGGACCCGCGCCTCACCTCGGTGCTGGTCCTGTGGTTGCTCTACCTTGCCTACCTCGCCCTGCGTACCTATGTGTCAGAGCCGGCCAAGCGCGCGCGCTTCTCGTCGGTACTGGGCATTGTCGCCTTCGTGGACGTGCCGATCATCTACTTCTCCATCAAGTGGTGGCGTACGCAGCATCCGTCGTACGTGATCCAGCCCGGGATGAAGCCGGCCATGCCCGCGGAGATGCTGCAGACCCTGCTCTTCGGCGTCGCCACCTTCACCGTTCTGTACATCTATCTGGCCAGCCAACGCCTGCGATTGCTCCGCTACCAGGCGCAGGAGGTGGCGCGATGAGTGATCTGACACTGCTCACCCTGGGCTATGTGCTGGTGCCGATCCTCTATGGCGCCTATTGGCTTTCGCTGAAGCTGCGTATGGGCAAGTCCCGACGCCGGAACGGGGGCTGATCATGGGCCTACTGGGGTCACTCATGCTCTACGGCGCAGTCGCCAGCATCGTGGTCATGCTGGTGGTCGGCGTGCAGGCGGGTCGCACTGGAAGCGTGAAGCTGGCACGTACCACCGAGCACGCGACGCTGGCGCTCAGCGGATTCGCCACTGCTGCAGTGATCGTGTTGGAAACGGCATTGGCAACACTGGATTTCCATCTGGCCTACGTCGGCGAATACACCTCGGTGACGCTTTCCGTGCCCTATCGCATCGGCTCCATGTGGGCCGGCCAAGGGGGGTCGCTGCTGCTCTGGGCATGGATCATCTCGCTGGGCGCGGGCATCACGGTCATCGCCAACCGCAGGCGCGGGTTGGGCCTGAGCCCCTGGGTATTCGTGGTGTTCGCGCTCTGCGCATCGCTGTTCGTGTTCATCACCACTTTCCTGCAGAGTCCCTTCATCCCGGCCACGCAGCAGATCATCGACGGTGCAGGCTTGAACCCGCTGCTGCAGGATCCCCTGCAGCTCATCCACCCCCTCTTCCTCTACAGCGGCTACGTCCTTATCACCGTGCCCTTCGCAGTGGTCATGGGCTCGCTCATCGCCGGCAATGTGTCCGGCCCCTGGTTGGATTACGCCCGACTGTGGGCGGTGCTCTCGTGGACCTCCCTTTCCATCGGCATGTTGCTCGGTGCCAGGTGGGCGTACGCCGAGCTGGGTTGGGGCGGCTACTGGGCCTGGGATCCGGTGGAGAATGCCTCACTCATTCCCTGGCTTGCGGGCACTGCGCTGCTGCACACCGGACTCACGCATCGCGACGACCGCAGCCGTGCCAAGCTCTCGTCACTGGCCTTGCTGGCCACCGTCTTCAACCTCTGCCTCTTCGGCACCTTCCTCACGCGTTCCGGGGTCATCCAGTCGGTGCACGCCTTCGGCATCTCCAATCTGGGTCCGGTGCTGGGCGCTGCCATCGTGGTGAGTGTCATCGGCTCTGCCGGTGTGCTGGTGTGGCGCCTGCCTGAACTGCAGCATGTCGATTCCCGGCGTCGCGCTCGTGGCTGGTTGGGTCAGTTGCTGCTCGTGAACCTGCTCATCCTGATGACGGTGTCCGTGCTGTGGGGCACTCTCTATCCCTTGTTCGCGCGCGCTTTCCTGGGGCGGGAAGTGGCGGTCACACCGGGCTTCTTCAAGACCGTCGTGACACCCATGGGACTCGGTCTGCTGCTGTTGTTCGCGGTCTCGCCGCTGCTGCGCAGCCAACGTGTTCCCAATGCGGCTCGTGAGGCCACGGTGCGCGCGGTCATGTTCGTCGCCGTGTTCCTAGCCGCGGTGCTGCTGGGTACCACCTGGCTGGTGGCGTTGGTGCTTGCACTGTCCGCGCTCTCCATGCGTACCGTTCTGGCGCACACGCGACCCAAACTGGGAGCCGCCTTGCGTCGCGGCGAGGGCCGTGCCCGGCGCGTGTTGCAGGCAGGGTCACCGTAC
>JAKAIC010000104.1 GCA_021814565.1 Actinomycetes bacterium
TGCTGAACGCGTGCAGCACGCTGGCGTCCGCTCTGATGATGCGGCGGTTGCCCGAAATCCCGGTGGTTCGGGCTGCCATCAAGCCGCGGCGCACGGAGGCGCTGCGCGATCACACATATGTTGTGCTCACTGTGCTGAACATGGTGTTGTCGATGCATTTCATGTTGCTGGAACTCATTGTTCCGCTGTGGATCGTCAATCACACGACGGCACCGCGCTGGGTCGCTGCCGGTACCTATCTGGTGAACACCATGGCCTGCGTGCTGTTTCAGGTGCGGATGAGCCACGGCGCCGAGGACACGCGCTTGGCGGCGCGCATGCAACGGAGTGGTGGGCTGTGGCTGGGCATGGGCATGTTGGTTTACGCATCGGCATCGTTGTTCCGCTCCGCCTGGCTGGCCGCGATCGTGATGTTGCTGGCCGCGGCGGTGGAGGTATTCGGAGAACTCAAGCAATCGGGTGGCTCGTTCGGCATCGGATTCAATCTGCCGCCTGAGCACCTGCAGGGTCAGTACCAGGCGGTTTGGAGTCTGAGCTGGGGATTCGGTGCCATCATCGGTCCCACCTGGTTCACCTTCCTGGCCTTCCACCTGGGCCTGTGGGGCTGGGGGATCATGTGCGCGCAATTCGTGATCGGGGGCCTGGTGACGCCGTTCTTCGTGGAGCGTGCATTGCGCGTACATCGGCCAGCAGAGGTCGCCTGATGGCCGGCCCGCCACCGGTTGGCGAGCCGGTACCGGCCTCCGGGGAACTGCCGGCGTCGGCCCTGTCCTCGATTCCCGCGCAGCCGCTCTCCTTCTACCTGCACGTGCCCTACTGCTCGACCCGTTGCGGGTACTGCGATTTCAACACCTACACGGCCGACGAACTGGGCGAATCGGTGTCACGCGCCACTTGGGCGGAGAGCGCAGTCCGCGAGATCGAACTGGCCCGCCAGGTGATCGCCGCCGGAGCGCCGCCCGTGCAATCGGTGTTCATCGGTGGCGGTACCCCCACGCTGCTGGCGAGTGATGATCTGGCCCGGGCGGTGCATGCGGTGCGCGATCAATTCGGCTTCACCGCTGATGTGGAGATCACCACCGAGGCCAATCCCGACTCGGTCTCACCGGAGTCGCTTTCTGCCCTGCGTGAGGCGGGGTTCAACCGCATCTCCTTCGGCCTGCAGAGCACGTCCGAACGGGTGCTGACCGCGCTGGAACGCACCCACCGTCCGGGACGCTCCGCGGAGGCCGTGCGCGAGGCGCAAGCGGCCGGTTTCGACAACATCAACGTGGACCTCATCTTCGGTACGCCGGGGGAGAGCGATGAGGATCTGCGGCGCACGCTGGACGACGTCATCGGCCTCGGGGTGCAGCACGTTTCCGCCTATGCACTGATCGTGGAGGAGGGAACGAGGCTGGCCCGTCGTATCGCACGCGGTGAGACTCCGGCTCCCGACGATGATGTGCAGGCAGATCGCTATGAGCTGGTCGACGCCGCGCTCGCCGGCGCCGGATACCAGTGGTACGAGGTGTCGAACTGGGCACAGGGTGGGCGCGAATGCCGGCACAACCTCGCTTACTGGGAGGGCCACAACTGGTGGGGGATCGGACCGGGCGCGCACTCGCACATCGGGGGTACACGCTGGTGGAACCACCGTCACCCTGCCGCGTGGACGCGCGCCCTGGCAGAGAGTCGGTCACCTGCCCAGGCCCGCGAGATGGTGAGCGCCGAGGACCGCATCATCGAGCGCATCATGTTGATGACGCGCATTCGCAGCGGCCTGTCGGTCTGGGAACTGGATCAGCCCGCCCTCAACCAGTTGTCATTGCTGGTCGAGAACGGGCTGATCGAGGATCCGCGAAGTCACGACGATCGAGTTGTGCTCACGTTGCGAGGTCGCCTGCTTGCGGACGTTGTGGTGCGCGCGCTGCTGCCGTGATGGCTACGAGGGTTCGGGCAGGCTGGACGGCAGCGGCAGCATCGGCGGATAGCCGTTCCATTCGCCCCGGTTGGCACGAACCGCAGCCACGATGGGAATCACCACGTAGGCGACGGCCAAGGGAATCCAGAGCAGGAGCAGGGGCGGGAGGAAAGCGCCGAGGGCACCGGTGACGAGGACGGCCAGGCCTGCATTCAGCTGGAAGCTGATGGCCTGACGCGCATGCTGATTGACGAAGGCGCTGCGTTTGCCGACGGCGAGATTGACGATGATGGCGCCGAGTAGCGAGAAGAAGAGGGCGATGAGGTGCACGGCCACGGCCCAGCCCCGATCGGGATCCTGTGACCAGTCCATGGGGCTGGGCGAGATCTGCCCGGATTCGATGCGAATGCTGCTCATGAGTTTCCTTTCCGGAAGATGCGAGGCGCAGCATGGAGCAGCTCGCCTGTGCACAACCGGTTATCCACAACGATTATCATTGGCACTCTGGCCCTGAGAGTGCCAATGGTCCGTAGACCGCCTGGGAGGTGCCGTGCTGGACGATCGCAAACTGGCAGTGCTGCGCGCCATCGTCGAGGACTATGTCTCCACGCATGAGCCGGTCGGCTCCAAGTCCATCGTCGAGCGCCATCATCTGGGCGTGTCCGCTGCCACCATACGCAACGAGATGGCGGCGCTGGAGGACGAGGGCTACATCGCGCAGCCCCACACCAGTGCTGGTCGCATCCCCACCGATCTGGGTTATCGCCTGTTCGTCGACCGGCTCAACGAGCTGAAGCCCATGACCGGTTCGGAGAGGCGCGCCATTGCCGAGTTTCTCGAGCACGCCGTGGACCTCGATGACGTCATGCTGCGTACCACCCGCTTGTTGGCGCAGCTCACCCGCCAGGTGGCCATCGTGCAGTACCCCAGCCTGCAGCGCTCGCTGATCCGGCACATTGAACTGGTGCCGGTCGCGGGGCGGCGCGTGATGGTGGTGGTGATAGCGGATACCGGCCGGGTGGAACAGCGCATGGCGGAGGTGCCGCTCGACCTCGAGCCCGAGGTTGTCGAAGGTCTGCGTACGCGGCTCAACGGGGCCGTCGCGGGCAAGCCCTTCGCCGAAGTGGCGGATGCGCTCTCACCCATCGTCGAGGACACCGATTTCGGCAATCGTCCGGCGGTGGCGGCCATCGTGGCCTGCATTCTGGAGTCCGTGGTGGAGCGCCTGGACGACCGGGTCGTGGTTGCCGGTGCCGCCAACCTTGCGCGCTACGGGAGCCACTTCGAAACCTCCGTGGCGCCACTGCTATCGGCGATCGAAGAGCACGTGGTGCTGCTCCGGCTGCTCGGTGAGGCATCGAGCACCAGTGATGTGCTGGTACGTATCGGTGCCGAGAATGCGGCACTGCCCACCTCGTCGGTCGTCTCCACGGGTTACGGCACGGGTGATGTCGCCGTGGCGCAGCTCGGCGTGGTCGGCCCCACACACATGGACTACTCCGGCACGATGCGCGCGGTGCACGCCGTGGCGAGCTACGTCGGACGCTTACTGACGGAGGGCTGATGGCGGACTACTACGGACTGCTCGGCGTGGCCAAGGATGCCGGCGCGGACGAGATCAAGAAGGCCTATCGCAGGCTGGCCCGCGAACTCCACCCAGATGTGAATCCGGATCCGGAGACGCAGGAGAAGTTCAAGGAGGTCACCGCCGCCTACGAGGTGCTCTCGGACCCGGAGAAGCGTCAGGTCTACGACATGGGAGGCGACCCCGGCCAGTCCGGGGGTTTCGGTGGGTTCGGGGCCCAGGGTTTCGGCTTCGGTGACTTCATGGACGCCTTCTTCGGTGGCCAATCGCGCGGACCGCGCCCGCGCATGCGTCGCGGCCAGGACGCCCTGATCCGCATAGAGATCGACCTGGTCGAAGCGGTCGACGGGGTGGTCCGGGAACTCACAATCGACACCGCGGTGGTGTGCAGCGTGTGTACGGGCCGGGGAACCGCCGCGGGCACCACCGTGCAGGAATGCGGCATGTGCCGCGGTCGCGGTGAGGTGCAGTCGGTGCAGCGCTCTTTCCTGGGGCAGGTCATGACCTCGCGGCCCTGTCCGCAGTGCGGTGGCTTCGGCAACACCATTCCGCACCCCTGCCCTGAGTGTGCAGGTGACGGCCGAGTGCGCACCCGCCGCACCGTCAGCGTGAAGATTCCAGCAGGCGTGGAGACCGGCACGCGCATCCAGCTCAGCGGTCAGGGCGAGGTGGGTCCCGGTGGTGGCGCACCGGGTGATCTCTTCGTGGAGATCCTGGAGCGCGAACACGAGACCTTCGAGCGGCACGGCGATGACCTGCACTGCACATTGACGCTGCCCATGACGGCAGCCGCCCTCGGCGCCAAGATTCCCTTCGAGACCCTGCACGGGGAAGTGGCGCTGGAAATCGCGCCCGGCACGCAGGGCGGATCGGTGATCACGCGCCGCGGTGAGGGCGTTCCACACCTGCGCGGCCACGGTGCTGGTGACCTGCACATCCACCTCGAGATCAGGACGCCCACCAAGCTAGACGACGAACAGGTCGCACTGTTGCGGCGTCTGGCGGAATTGCGTGATGAAGTCAAGCCGCTTCCCACCTTCACGGCAGGGACGGGCGGATTCCTGGGCAGACTGCGTGACGCCTTCGGCGGCAGCCGATGAGTGCCGCAATGTTCCATGTCGAGCCCTCGACCCTGGCCCGGCTGAGTGCTGGCGAGCACTTCACCCTGACCGGCGATGAAGGCTTCCATGCGGCAACCGTGCAACGCCTGGAGGTGGGCGAGCAGGTGATGCTGGCTGACGGCTTGGGGCGGCTGGTCCACGGCCATGTGGTGGAGTCACCGGCGAAAGACCAGCTGGTCATCCGCATTGTCGCCATCACCGAGGCACCGCCACCTGCACCCCGGCTCATCGTGGTGCAGGCCATCCCCAAGGGGGACCGCGCCGAGCTCGCGGTCGAGATGCTCACCGAGGTCGGTGTGGACGTCATCGTTCCCTGGGCCGCCTCGCGTTGCGTCGCCGTCTGGCGCGGCGAGAAGATCGAACGCGGCGTGGAGAAGTGGAAGGCAACCGCTCGCGAATCGGCCAAGCAGGCGCGCCGCCCACGCACGCCGCAGTTGAGCGCGCTCGCCACGACGGACGATGTGGTCCGGCTCATCCGCAACACTGCGCCGGCCTGGGTGCTGCACGAGGATGGCGATGCGCGGCTGTCCAGTGTGCCGGTCCCGCCCAACGGCGACATCGTGCTCGTGGTGGGGCCGGAGGGCGGCGTCGCTCCACAGGAGCTGCAGGCCTTTGCGGCCGCCGGTGCCGAAGTGGTGCGCCTCGGCCCGTCCGTGCTGCGCACCTCCACCGCTGGTGCGGTTGCCGCAGGAATCGTGCTCTCACGCACCACGCGCTGGGCCTGAGCCGATAGCCTTCAATCGTGGGATGCATCTTCTGCAGCATTGCCGCCGGTGAGATCCCGGCGTCAATTGTCTACGCCTCGGATCGCGTCGTGGCCTTCAACGACATCGATCCCCAGGCGCCGGTGCACATCATCGTCATTCCGCGCGAGCATCATCCGAGCATCGACGCATTGGCCCAAACCGACGCAGGGCTGGCTGCCGAGCTGCTGCAGGTGGCGGCGGGCCTGGGAGCTGCACATCATGGCGGTTACCGTCTGGTGCTGAACACGGGCCCGGACGGCGGCCAGTCCGTCGATCACGTGCACGCGCATGTACTGGCCGGGCGTGGGCTCGGCTGGCCCCCCGGATAAGGAACACGCTTGAGCGACTCCCCAGTTGTGGCACCTATGTCAACTGCCACGATCACCGTCCCGTCATCAGTGCAGATGACGAGCGTTGTCGGTCCGTCAGATGAAATCATCCGCATCATCGAGGCCCTGGTCCCTGCCGTTGATGTGCACGTGCGCGGCAACGAGATCACACTGCATGGACCGGCTGCGGATGTCGGGCTCGTCGACCAGCTGATCGCAGAGCTGCTGGTCGTCCTGCGCACCGGGCAGGGGCTCTCGGTGGACGCGGTAGAGCGCGCTTTCCACATGTTGCGCGGTGCCGAGGCCGTGAGTCCGGCGGAGGTGCTGACTGCCAACATCCTGAGCAACCGCGGAAAGACCATTCGCCCCAAGACCCTGAACCAGAAGCGGTACGTCGATGCCATCGACGAGCACACCATCGTCTTCGGAATCGGGCCTGCTGGCACCGGC
>JAKAIC010000017.1 GCA_021814565.1 Actinomycetes bacterium
CAACCGCCGCATCATCAGAGCGGAGGCCAGCGTGCTGCACGCGTTCAGCACAATCAGCCCTCGGTAGAACAGCGGATTGTCGACGGCCAGTGCGACTCCGCCCAGCAGCGAGCCGACGCCGATGCCAAGATTCACGATGGCACGCGTGTACGCGCGGATGCGGACACGCCCGTCGGGCCCACCGACCCTTGCCATCAAGGTGTTGCGCGCCGCCCGCCCACCCTGATCGCTCACGGCGAGCAGCATGGCGACGATGAAGAACCAGGTGTAGGTGGTGGCCAGTGCGTAGAGCGCCATTCCCAGTGCCGACACCATCGACAGCCAGATGTTGAGCTGCTTGGGACTCACCTGGTCCGCGAGATGCCCCATGGGCAGGGTGGTAGCCAGGCCCACCACTGCAGCGGTGGAGAAGGCGAAGCCCAATTGGATGGGCGCGATGCCGATGATGCGAGTGAAGAAGAGCGCGGAGGTGACGCTGAACAGCCCATTACCCACGCGATCGACGAACATGCTGGTGGCCAGCACGCGCTCGATCTCGTTCTTCGGAACGAGATCGAGTACCGATGAGCGCAGCCCCATCCGTGGACTTTACTGCGCGTCCTTCAGCTTCTTGGCCGCCGTCTTGGCCGCCTCGGCGTCGCCTGTGGTGAGCGCGGCAATGAAGGCCTCCTGCGGCACCTCCACTCGTCCCACCATCTTCATGCGCTTCTTGCCCTCCTTCTGCTTCTCGAGCAGCTTGCGCTTGCGGCTGATGTCGCCGCCGTAGCACTTGGCCAGAACGTCCTTGCGCAAGGCGCGGATGTTCTCGCGGGCGATGACGCGGGCACCGATGGCGGCCTGGATCGGTACCTCGAACTGCTGGCGCGGAATGAGCTCCTTGAGCTTGGCCGCCATGTTCACGCCGTAGTTGAAGGCACGATCGCGGTGGACGATGGAGCTGAAGGCGTCCACGGCGTCCCCGTGCAGCAGGATGTCCACCTTCACCAGGTCCGCCACCTGCGTGCCGGTGGTCTCGTAGTCCAGGGAGGCGTAGCCCCGAGTGCGAGACTTCAGCTGGTCGAAGAAATCGAAGACGATCTCCGCCAGCGGCATGGTGTACCGCAGTTCCACACGGTCCTCCGAGAGGTAATCCATGCCGTTCATCTGTCCGCGCTTGCCCTGGCACAACTCCATGACCGTGCCCGTGAACTCGGTGGGCGTCAGCACGGTGGCGCGAACCACCGGCTCATGCACCTCGCGGATCTTGCCGGAGGGGAACTCGGAGGGGTTGGTGACGGTGAACTCGCTGCCATCGTCCATGACCACGCGGTAGATCACATTGGGCATGGTGGAGATGAGGTCGAGGTTGAATTCGCGCTCGAGGCGCTCACGCACGATCTCCAAGTGCAGCAGCCCCAGGAAGCCGATGCGGAAACCGAAACCCAGAGCCACCGAGGTCTCCGGCTCGTAGACCAGCGCTGCGTCGTTCAGCTTCAGTTTGTCGAGGGCGTCGCGCAGTAGCGGGTAGTCGGAACCGTCGATGGGATAGAGCCCCGAGAAGACCATGGGCTTGGGATCGCGATACCCGCCGAGCGCCTCCGTGGCGCCCTTGACGGCAGAGGTGATGGTGTCACCGACTCGGGATTGCCGGACGTCTTTCACACCGGTGATGATGTACCCCACCTCACCCACGCCGATGCCGTCCTTGGAGATGACGGGATCGGGTGAGATCACGCCCACTTCGAGCAGGTCGTGAACGGTGCCGGTGGACATCATGGCGATGCGTTCACGGGTGTGAATCTGTCCGTCGATGACGCGCACATAGGTGACGACACCGCGGTAGGTGTCGTAGATGGAGTCGAAGATGAGGGCGCGTGCCGGCGCCTGGGGGTCGCCCAGCGGGTGCGGAACCTGGCGCACCACCTCATCGAGCAGCGCCTCGACGCCTTCCCCGGTCTTGGCCGACACGCGCAGCACGGTCTCGGGGTCGCAGCCGATGATGCGGGCGATCTCGGCCGCGTACTTGTCGGGCTGGGCAGCGGGCAGGTCGATCTTGTTCAGCACCGGGATGATGGTCAGGTTGTTTTCCAGCGCCAGGTAGAGATTGGCAAGGGTCTGTGCCTCGATGCCCTGCGCGGCGTCCACCAGCAGCACCGCGCCTTCGCAGGCCGCGAGGGACCGGGACACCTCGTAGGTGAAATCCACATGGCCGGGAGTGTCGATGAGGTTGAGCACGTAATCGACGCCGTCGTCGGCCCGGTAGGGCAGGCGCACGGCTTGGCTCTTGATGGTGATGCCACGCTCACGCTCGATATCCATGCGGTCGAGGTACTGGGCGCGCATCAGCCGCGGGTCGACCACCCCCGTTAGCTGCAGCATGCGATCGGCAAGCGTGCTCTTGCCGTGGTCTATGTGCGCGATGATGCAGAAGTTGCGGATCAGTTCGGGACTGGTATTGCCCGGGGTCGGCTTGGCCACTGAATCCTCTTCGGTCGTCGGCCAGGGGCCGGCTGCAGGTACAGGCTCCTATCGTTCCATACGGCGACGGGACCATCGCCCGTTGACGGCCTTGCGACATACACTCGCCCCACCGTGTTGTCCCCGAACGCGGTCCCAGGCCAGGTCTCGTCGATGGGCGCCCCATGAGTTATACGCAAGGCGGTGTGGCAACGGCGCCCCTTTGGCTGCAGGTACTCGCCGCCGGCCTTCGTGGGCAAGCCGCTCGGAGCAGCGAGGCCGGGGCCATCGCGGTCACGGTCGACCTGCTCTGTGACCCCCTGCCGTTCGGCGCCGCCTGGTACGGACCGGCCGAGCTGCGCACCCGGTCCATGCGGGCGCTGTACGGATCCGGGTTGCTGCACGGCATGCCCACCGCCGCCTGGAGCGTGCCCTCCTTCGCCAAGACCACGCAGGGTTCCGCCATCATGACCGAGCGCACGGTTACCGCGCCCTGTGATGCCGCCGACAAGGCACTGAAATTCCTGGGGCAGAGTCCGGCCTCGCTCGGGCTCGACTTCTCGAGCAGCACTCCTGTGTTCATCGGCTCGGAACTCGGCGGAGTCCTCACCGTATACGGCTCGGGTGCCTCGCCGGCGCCGTCGGACCTCACGCTCCTGCAGCAGATCGCCACCGATCTGGGCCGCGAGCTGGCCACGCTGCGCGGTCGGCCGGCAACCGACGGTTCCTTCATACCCGAGTCGGAACTGCCGGGTTTCCTCACCACGGTGGCGAATGCGCAGGTGGCGCCGGTCATCGTGGTACGTGCGCTACGTGAAGCCGGCGCCGCGGTTTCGGACTTCGAGACGGTTGAGGCCAACGCCGTGGGCGTGGCCGTCTCGCTGCTCCGCCGCAGCGAACTGCTCGGGGCCCGAGGCACGGCCTTTCTGGCCGGCCATGACACGCGCCCTCTGCAAACCGCCATTCTGCAGGCTTTGCATTCCGGCTTCGCCCTGCAACTGGAGGATCTGGCACTGCAAGCGAGCGCGGACGACGAGGAACACCGCTTCGACGTCAACATGATCGTGGTGAACGATCTGGGCATTCTCACCTTCCGGGACGTCACCGAGCGCTTCCAGGCCATGGCTCATGCCGAACAGGTCTCACAACGTGATCACCTGACGAAACTCGGTTCCCGTGAGGTCCTGGTACATGAACTGCACGATGTCCTGGGACGGCCACGCCGTCGCAACACCGGGGTGGCCGTGCTACAGGTGGGTATTGACGGCCTGTCCCGCGTCAATGAGGCACTCTCGCTGGCGGCTGGCGACCTGGTCATCCAGGCGGTGGCGGAACGCCTGGTGGCAGAGGTGGGCACCGAGCGTTTCGTGGGCCGACTGAGCGGCGACGAATTCGCGGTCATCCTCAGCGAGGAGCGGGGACCGGACGCCGCACTTGCAGTGGCTGAACGCATCCAGGCCCGGGTCAACGCTCCCCTCACGGTGTTCGGGCAGCAGACGGTCCCGAGCGTGAGCATCGGCATCGTCTACACCTCCACCGATGATGATCCGGAGCAGTTGCTGCACGTGGCCGGTCTGGCCCTGAGCCAGGCCAAGAGCCGTGGTCGCGGTCGCGTGGAATTCGCAGACTCCCAGCTGGCCGTCGATGCCAAGGAGCGGTTGGCACTCGAACATCACATCCGCGAAGGCATTGCCGCCAAGCAGTTCCGCGCCTGGCACCAGCCCATCGTCGACCTCGAGACGCGCGCAATCCGGGGCTACGAAGCCCTGGCGCGCTGGGAATCTCCCTTCGGAGAGGCCATCGGTCCGGCACGTTTCATCCCCATTGCCGAGGCCAGTGGCTCCGCCCCCGACATCGACCTGGCCATGCTTGACCAATCGCTGCAGCTCATGCACGACTTGCCGCGAGACCAGTTCGTATCCGTCAATGTCTCGGTGGCCTCGCTGTCCTCTGCGGAGTACCTGGTGGCGGCATCCACCCTGCTGGCCGCCTCGGGCATCGACCTGCATCAAGTGCACCTGGAGATCACGGAAACCGCACTCGTCGGTGACCTCACCAACACGGTGGCGGCGATGGAGCGGCTGGCCAGTTACGGACCCCGCTGGTTCCTGGATGACTTCGGCACCGGCTTCTCGTCGCTCAGCCACCTCCGCGACCTGCCCGTGGCCGGCCTCAAACTCGACATGTCGTTCACCAAGGCGGTCCAGAGCGGTGACGCCAACGCTACGCGTCTCACCCAGGGCGTGGTGGGCTTGGCCAAGGGCCTTGAACTCGAGACCATCGCGGAGGGCATCGACAGCGACCAGATCGCCCGCACCCTGCGCATGCAGGGCTGGTCCCTCGGACAGGGCTACCTCTTCGGTCGGGCCGAACGCCTGCAGCCCGCCGCAGCCGATTAGGCGCGCCGTCGCCGTTCGGGGTATTCTCTGCCGGTCATTCGCCCGTTACGGGTGCAAGGCACCCGAAGGAGAATCACGTGGCAAACATCAAGTCCCAGATCAAGCGCAATCGCACCAACGAGGCTGCGCGCCTGCGTAACAAGTCCGTGAAGTCGGCGCTCAAGACCGCTGTGCGTCAGGCGCGCGAGGCCATCGCTGCCGGTGACGCCGCGACCGCTCAGGCCGCCTCGGCCAAGGCTGCCCGCCTGCTCGACAAGGCCGTGAGCAAGGGCGTCATCCACTCCAACCAGGCAGCCAATCGCAAGTCGGCACTGGCCAAGCACGCCGCCTCTCTGTAGAGACAACCAACAGCGCCGGACCCCTGCGGGTTCCGGCGCTGTTGTGTGTTCGGATCAGTGGCTGGGTCCACCATCGCGGCGGTTGCGGAAGCGATCCTCAGCACTCTTCATGAAATTGGCTGGCTTGGGAGCGCGCTGCGCAGTGGCCGTGCGACCTGCGCCCGCCACACCGCGAATAGCCATGTAGGTGCCGGCAACCAGGCCCACGAAGCCCAGAATGCTGACCAAGGGGAAGTTCATAACCAGGCCGCTCGCCATGGCCACCACACCCAGCGCAGCCACCAGTACGCCCAATCCGGCGCCCCGCCGAGCCCGGTTGCCGGGCACCGGCGTATCACGGATTGTGGCGGCGAATCGCGGGTCCTCTTCGTAGAGGGCGCGTTCCATCTGCTCCAGCATTCGCTGTTCATGTTCCGACAGTGGCATCGGGCACCTCCTTCGGTCTCAACGATATGCGCACTGTCGCGCATTCCAAAAGCCGGTGTGTCATCCGCAGGTAACAGTTGCAACAAACTCGTATCGAACCTGAAACTTTGCGGGCGTCAGGGGCTCGTCCGGCCGTCTCTCCGGATCAGTCGCGCCGGTTTCACGGCGTCCTTGCCGAACCTGGCGGTGGCCCGATCCCTGGCCAGATCGGCATCCCGCCAACCATGTTCCGGGGTGTCGAAGGCCAGCTGGTCGCTGCGCTCCGAGACCGGCCGCAGGCCCTCCGCCCGAACCCCCAGTAAACGGATGCGCGCACGTTGCAGACCCAGCGCGTCGAAGAGTGCGGCAATCGTCTCGTAGACCTCGCGGGAGGTGTCTGTGGGACCGGACAGTGTTTTGGAGCGACTGATGGTGGTGAAGTCCGCGAAGCGCACCTTTAGCGACAGGGTGCGGGCAACGTAGCCCGCTGCACGCAGCCGTCGCGCCACCTGTTCGCTGAGTTTCAGCAGTTCCCGCCTGATCTCCTCCGCATCGTCGATATCGCGGAAGAAGGTCTCCTCGTTCCCGATGCTGCGTTCCGACTCCCCCGCCTCCACCTCGCGCTCATCGCGACCCCACGCCAGTTCCGACAGGCGCCTCCCTGTCGCGGCACCCAGTGCCCGCACCAGGGTGTCGAGGGGGGTGTGTGCCAATTCCCCGACCGTGCGCAGGCCCAGTCGTTGCAGTTGCTCCTCGGTCTTGGGACCCACGCCCCACAACGCCCCCACCGGCATGGGATGCAGGAACTCCACGACGCGATCGGCCGGCACCACCATCAGGCCATCGGGCTTGCAGGTGGTGGAGGCCACCTTGGCCACGAACTTGTTGGGTGCCACTCCCACCGAGCAGGTGATGTGCTGCTCTGCCTCCACCCGCGCCCGGATCATGGCCGCGATCTCGCGCGGCCGGCCCAGTCGCCGCACCGCCCCCGCCACATCAAGGAAGGCCTCGTCCAGCGACAGCGGCTCCACGTAGGGCGTGATGTCACGGAAGATGGCCATTACGCCCTGCGATACCTCGTCGTACCGATGGTGTGAAGGACTGATGAAGATGGCCTGCGGGCACAGGCGCTGCGCCCTGCCCACGGGCATGGCCGCATGCACACCGAAGGCCCGCGCCTCATAGCTGGCGGACAGCACCACCCCACGACCCTGCGTGCCACCGATGATGACCGGCTTGCCCTTGAGCTCGGGCCGTTCGATGAGTTCGACGCTGGCGTAGAAGGCATCCATGTCGATGTGCAGCACGGTGCATGCGGTGTCATCATCACCGAGATACACCGCCTCGCGACGCGGCCCCTTACTCACGGCCCCATCCTTGCCTGTTCTGCTGGCCGCCAGGGGCCTGCCGGGCGCAGGGAAACCGGAAGCGGCGCGTCTAAAAAGGGAGGCGTGGCAGGCTTGGCGGCCACGCCGACCGTGCGCCGCGAGGATTTCCCGAAGCCCGGCAGCGATCCGTCCCTCGCGCAGTCCCAACCCGACACGTCCCCCTTGCGCAGTTGGGTGAGCATGGTCCTCACCATCCCGAACTCCCGGGGCTGGAGTGCCAGAGTTTGCCGGGCGCGCCTGTCGAGACCTCGTCGCCGGCCGGCTTGAGGTCGGCCCACGGTGATTGCCGGAAGCCGCTGGGATGCACGAGCACGCGTTGTGACCCACGTTGCGACATGCCACCGGTACGCACCATGACCGGCCGCGAGGAACGGGAGGCCGCCGCCCCCTCCACCATGGCGTCGTCGCCCTCGAACCATGGCACTTCGTCCATGAACTCCTGAACGGCCTCCAGCCCACCCGCCAGCCAACGCCTGCGCGCCTCTGCCAGGTCCCAGCAACCGGTGGCGGTGATGGAGACACCCTTGGGACCGGCGCGACGCACGCTGCCGCGCACCAACAGCAGCCAGGAGTGGAACAGGGTTGATGCATAAGGTCCTTGCGCATCCTCGAAGAAGGCGGCATCCACTGGGCCGGTGGCATCGTCAAGGGTGAGGAAGACGACGCGGCGGCCGCTGCGGATCGGCGGCGTCTGGGTGGCCACCTTCACGCCCGCAATGAGGATCTCCTGCCGCGACCTCGTCTTGAGCAGGTCGCGTGAGCGCGTGACGCCCAGTGCGTCGAGCAAGGGGGTGTAGAAGTCGACGACATGACGCGAGACGTCGAGGCCGAGCACATCGAGCTCGGCGCGCACCCGCTCGGATGAGTCCATGTCCGGCAGACCGGTGCGCAATGGCACATCGGCCGGGCCGCAGTCGAGTGAGAGTTGGTCCACCGCCAGTTTGCGGCTGGCCCAGCGGTCGAGATCGGCAACGTGCAGCAGCAGGTCGCGGCGGTTGATGCCATTGCGCCGCGGCCGCGCGGACACACCATGGGTGGCGTCGAAGGCGCCGGCCAGCACCAGGTTCTCCACCACGGGACGTGGGGTGCGGGTACGTTTCCAGAAGTCGGAGAGGCTGCCGAAGGGATGCCCCTGCAAGATGGATTCGAGGCTCGCATCGTCCATGCCCTTCACCTGCGAGAGCGCGATGCGGATGCCGAGTTCACCTTCCTCGTTGCGATCGACTACGAACTCCGCCCGGCTGCGGTTGATGTCGAGGCCGAGGATGGGAATGCCGAAGTTGCGGGCGTCATCGAGGATCAAACGCTTGGGATACATGCCCGGATCATGGGTGAGGACACCAGCGAAGAAGGCCGCAGTGTGATGTGTCTTGAGCCAGGCCGACTGGTAGGTGGGCACGGCGAAGGCCGCCGCATGCGCCTTGCAGAAACCGAAGGAGGCGAAGGCGCGCAGCACCTCCCACACCGCCTCCACGGACTCGAGTTGGTAACCGCGCCGGAGGGCCGCGGGATAGAACCAGGCACGTACTTTCGGTTGCTTGTCGAAGGAGCCAAGTGAGCGACGGATCTCATCGGCTTCGGCCAGTGTGACCCCGGTGAAGACGGCGATCATGCGGATGACCTGTTCGTGGAAGACCACGACACCACATGTCTCCTGCAGGGCCGGCCGCAGATCGGGGTGCAGGTATTCCGGCATCGACCAGCCCTGGCGTGCCCGCAGGAAGGGCACGATCATGTCCGACTTCACCGGACCGGGACGGAACAACGAGATGTCGACGATGATGTCGTGGAAGTTCTCGGGCGCGAACTTGCCGACGAGTTCGCGCTGGCCCGGTGATTCGATCTGGAAGCAGCCGAGGGTGCGTGTGCTGCGAATGAGTTCGTAGGTGGCTTCGTCATCGAAGGGGATGCGATCGAGTTCCACCACTTCGCCGGTGGTGCGCGCGATCTCGTCGATGGCGTGCGCCATGGCCGATTGCATGCGGATACCGAGCACATCCAGCTTGAGCAGGCCCATGGTCTCGACGTCGTCCTTGTCGAACTGGCTCATGGGGTAATCGCCGGCACTGGCCTGGATCGGTGTGCGATCACGCAGCGTGGCATCGGAGAGCAGCACCCCACAGGGATGCAGGGCGATGTGCCGGGGCAAGCGGTCGATGCCCTCGATGAGGGTGAGCAGTTCGTCGAGGGTGCCGGCCGCCGCCATCTTGCCGATGCCGGTACGACGCAGTTCGGGCAGCTCACGCAGGGCATCACGCGCGCTGCTGGCACGGATGTGCGGGAAGGCCTTGGCGAACACGTCGATCTCGTTGCGCGGCAGGCCCAGTGCGGCACCGACGTCGCGGATGGCATGCCGCACGCGATAGGTCTCCATCATGGAGACGCTGGCAACGCGAGCTGCTCCGAAACGGGCGAAGATGAGGTCGTAGGCCTCGAGCCGCCTGGCCGACTCCACATCGATGTCGATGTCGGGCAGGGCACGACGCAGAGGCGTGAGGAAACGCTCCATGAGCAGGTCGTGCTCGAGTGGATTGATGAGGGCGATGTCGAGCAGGTGATTGACGAAGCATCCGGCACCCGATCCACGAGCAGCCACCCGGATACCCGCGGAGCGGATGTCGCGTACCACCACACCGACGGTGAGGAAGTAGGTGGCGAAACCCAGCTTGGCGATGGTGGCGAGTTCATCATCAAGCCGTTCACGCACCCGAGCATCGCTGGCAGAGAAGCCCTTGCGCAGCAAGGCCTCTTCGCATCGTGCGCGCAGGACGGCATCAGCATCTGCCGCCTCCGTCGCGAGCTCCGCGCTGGCGCGATGGGTCTCCAGGGGACGGTCCCATGCGGTGTTGAGTGCCTCCGCTGATACCCGGCCCATGATGACGTCGAGTTCCGGCAGATGGATCTCCCCCAACCCCACATGGGCGATGGGGTCGAGTACACACCGTGATGCCAAGGCCTCGGTGGTGTCGATGAGATGACGGGCCGCGCTGTGGCTGGCGAAGCCGTGCACATCACCGCCTGCTGCCTCCGCGATCTCCTCAGCCACCTGCCACATCTCTGGCGTGGACTTCAGATAGCCCTCGGCATTGGAACGGTCGAGGTGACGGGCATCGAGCGGGACCAGACGACGCACGGCATCCAGTACATCCACGATGCGCGCGCCGCTCTGCTCCACATGCCGCACTGCGTTGGTGAGCACCACGGGCACGCGTTCATCGGTGGCGAACTGCCACATGCGTGCAGCCAACGCCGTGGAGTAGGCATGACCGCGCTGCGGTGCACCGTTGATATCGCTGGCTGCAATACGCGGATCACGACTGCGATGGGAAACCAGTTCCACGACCATCTCGCAGCCCGTGGCCTGCCACTGCGCGAGCAGGGCCCGTGCGATATCAGGACGACGCGCAGCCACTGCCGCGCCCACATCGGATTGCGGACCCAGCAGCACGGTGATGCCACCATCGCGAATGAGTGCGTTTATGCGCGAAAAGACCTGATGCTGCAAGCCGTTTTCCTCACCGGCCTGGTGCAGGGCCGAGGTGAGCCGGCACAGGCCCGCCCAGCCCCCACGTCCCCGCGCCAACACCACCACACGCGCCAAACCGCGATCCCGCGCCACCACATCCTCCCGCGTCCACGGTGCGAGCGGCAGGTCGACGCCGACGATGGCACCGATGCCTGCCTCACGGCAGGCAGCCACAAAGCGCACCGCACCGGCCAGGGAGTCGCGATCGGTGAGCGCGACGGCGGGCTGGTCGTGCGCGGCCGCCGCGCTGACGATGGTCTGCGGGGTGTCGGCGCCGTGTCGGAGGGAGAAGCCGGACGCCACATGCAGGTGGGTGAACGACATGACGGCTCAATCAGCGAGACGGACGAGCGACCAGGTGTCGGCCTCGGCATCGTGCGCGAGATCGACGACCATGCTGCCGCGCGTGCCACGGGCCTCAACCCGCCACACCGTGCAGGACAAGGGAATGTGATCAGCCGTGGCGGTGCCGACGCGGCGTGCCACGATCTGCCACCAGGCACCGGATTCGACCCAGTGCGAGAGCACCTGCTCCACGAGGTAGGAGCGCTCGCGCCAACGCAGACGCGTGGGAACCCCGTTGACCGCGGTGACGGTGATCTCGCCTGGAGGACGTTTCGTCACTACGAGATCACCGCCCACCGGGTTGGAGACGGTGACACCTCACCCAAGGGCTGGCCGTTGGGGCTGTCGAGAGGTGCGATCCGGCTATGAACCGGCCACCGTCATTCGAACATCTGTTCGAATGACTCCAGTGAAGCGCAGCCCGCGCCGTCTGTCAATCGCGTCCCGGGGAGCGCCTCCGCCGGCCCCGACAGGTGCCAACACCCCGACCGCATTCACGGACTTCAACGCTGCTTGTAGCCGCAGACACGGCTAGATTGTGCCCATGGCGACGTATCGCGTGAGTCAGGCGGCCGAGCTGCTGGGGGTGAGCGACGACACCGTGCGTCGCTGGATCGACGGCGGTCGCATCGCAGCCCGCCTCGACGATGGCGGCCGTCAGGCCATCGAGGGTGCGGACCTTGCGGCCTTCGCACAGGAACTCGCCGAAGCACACGCGCTGACTAGCCAGGATGTGGTCGTCGGGCATTCGGTGCGCAATCGCTTCACCGGTCTCGTCACCCGCGTGCTCAAGGACCAGGTGATGGCACAGGTGGAGATCCAGGCCGGTCCGCACCGCTTCGTGTCACTCGTGAGCCGTGAGGCGGTCGAGGAATTGGGGCTGGAGCCGGGTGTGCTCGCCGTCGTCGCGGTGAAGTCGACGAATGTCTCCGTCGAGATTCCGGCGGCACGCTGAGATGCGGATGCGGCAATCAGGACTGCCCGTGCTCGTGGCTGGCACCAAGCAGATACGTACCACTGCGCCGTCCTGGCGCCACGAAGCCGCCGGTGCCGTCGCAGACCTCGGCGTGCTGGTGCCCATAGCCGTGGGCCTGATTGTGCTGAACGGGCTCACTGCCACTGCCGTGCTGCTTCCCGCTGGGTTGCTGTACCTGCTGGTGGCGCGGACCTACCGGCTCCCCATCGCTGTGCAACCACTCAAGGCCTTCGGCGCCATTGCCATCGCTGCCGGTGCACCCGTGAGTGTGATCGCGGCGGGTGCCGTGATCATGGGCACCATCTTCATGGTGCTGGGAGCCATCGGCGCCATTGACGCGGTCGCGCGCTTCATCCCCAGCAGCGTCATCCGGGGTGTGCAACTGACGGTCGCAGTGCTGCTGGCCCAGGTTGCCTTCTCACTCGTCTTCGCCACGCCCAGGAACTTCGTGCAGCAGTGGCCCACCGCCATCTCCGCTGCCGTCACCGCGGTCCTGCTGCTCGGGCTGTGGCTGCTGCGTGGACGCCTGGCGCTCATCGTGGTCGTAGTAGCCATCGGCGGCATGACGATCTCCGCGCTGCATACCGGGGCTCTGCCCGCACTGGGGCCGACCGCATTGCTGTGGCCCCATTTCTCGGCGGCGAACTTCGGCACAGCACTGACGTTGCTCGTCATCCCGCAATTGCCGCTGACCTTCGCCAACTCCTGCCTGGCGCCAGCGGATGCCGCACGCTCCTACTTCGGAGATGAAGCAGCACGTGTCACTCCGGGGCGACTCGCCATGACACTGGGCGCGGCCAATCTGCTCGCGGGGTCCATCTCCGGCATGCCGGTGTGCCATGGTGCAGGCGGACTCAGCGCTCACTACGCCTTCGGTGCCCGAAGCTGGCGGGCACCAACCATCATCGGTGGATCGCTCCTCATCATCGGCCTGCTCTTCGGCCGCTGGGCGGCGACCTTGCTGCCCCTGTTCCCGGTGTCCGTACTCGCTGCGCTGCTGGTGATCGCCGCCATAACCCATGCCATGCTGCTACGCGACATGCACACCTGGCGGGACTGGATGGTGGTTGCCGTGGTCACCGGTTTGGGTGTCTTCTCCAACCTGGCCTACGGCGTCGTTGCCGGGCTGCTGCTGTCCGCCTTGTTGCGTCAACCAGAACGGCGATAGCCGCTCAGCGAGCGCGCTCTCCGTCCCCGTACTCAGCGGCAGCCTCCGAGACATAAGCCCCGGTTTCGCGATCGATCCGCACCTGAGTGGCCTCGACGCCTGACGGTGCTGGAGCGTGTGCCGCCTTGGTGGGCGGCCTGAGGTCAGGCAACGCGATGACGATGGTGGCGAGCGCCAACAGGACGGCAGCGAGCGACAGGTAGGTCGCGTCGTGTGATGCCGAGATGAAGGCCTGATAAGCGCCATCGAGCACGGTGCGCGCGGCTGCGGCAGGCATTCCAGCGGACGCCGCCTGGCCGACGACCTCGGTGGTGGCAATCAGCGACTTGGACGCGGCAGCACGCGCAGCATCGGGGAGTTGCGGCAACTGAGCCAACGTCGGTGCCAGTGCGCTCGCATACTGCGTCGCCAGGACAGTGCCCATCACCGCCACGCCCAGTGCACCGCCCACCTGGCGCACCGTGTTCTGCACTGCGGAGCCAGCACCGGCGCGTGCGAGCGGCAGCACGTTCTGCAGCACCGCCGATCCGGGCGCGATGACATTGCCCATGCCCAGCCCGAAGAAGAAGAACGCCGTCAAAGGGATCCACAGCGCCGTGTTGGCTTGCAGCTGTGCGATCACGAAGATGGAAAGGGCCACCAGGGTGAGCCCGACCGAGAAGGTGCGACGGTAGCCGAAGCGCGAGGCCATGGCCGCGCTTCGGGGAGCGGCGATGATCTGACCGATGGCGAAGGGCAGGAAAGCGAAGCCCGCGGCCAGCGTGCTGAATCCACGCACCACCTGGAAATAGAAGGGCAGCGTGAAGGTGATGCCCGACATGGCGAAGAAGGCGAGCGTGACAGCTGTCAGCGTGACGGCATAGCCACGGTTCTTGAAGAGCGACACGTCGAAGCTTGAGTGGTCACTGCGTGCCTCACTCCAAACAAAGAGCGCAAGGATGGCGATGCCCAGCGCGATGGGACCGACCACCGTGGCCTCTGCCCAGTGGCCGAGTTCGGAGGCATGGATGATGCCGTACACGAGTGACACCAGACCAGCCACGGAAACCAGCAGGCCCATGAGATCGAGACGGCCGGCATGCGGGTTACGTGTCTCGGGAACTACGCGCCAGATGCCGATAAGCCCAACCATGGCAACAGGGATGTTGATGAGGAAGACCGATCCCCAATCGTTCTGCGTCAGCCAGCTCGACCACTCCGGATGTTCGAGCAGCACACCGCCGATGACCGGGCCCAGCGCGATGGCCGCACCCACCGAACCGGCCCACATGCCGATGGCACGCCCGCGCTCATGCGGCGGGAACACCACGGTGATGATGGCCAGCGTGGTCGGCATGACGGCCGCACCGGCAATGCCCATGACCACGCGCCAGCCGATGAGGATGCCGGGTGATGCAGAGAACGAGGCAGCGAAGGAGGCAAGACCGAAAACCGCCATACCGGTGAACAGCACCTTCTTGCGACCGATGCGATCGCCCAGCACGCCCCAGGTGAAGAGCAGCGCGGCGAAGGCCAGGGTGTAGGCGTCAACGGCCCAGATGAGATCACTCTGGCTGGCCTGCAGATCGCGCTGGATGGTCGGCAGCGCGATGTTCAGCACGCTGGTGTCGAGGATGATCATGAGCAGGCTCGCGATCAGGACTCCGAGAATCGCCCACCTGCGGGGATGCCCCTGACCTGACGTCATCCAGTTCTCGTTCATGGCGCTCCGATCAAGGGAGGTCAGCGTTCGCGGATCCCGCCGAGGCAGGTGTCGTGTGGGAACGCGCGCAGCGGGCGGAATGTTCCCGGCGCTGCATGGGACGCGTGCCCGCCGCACCCCACGGTCGCCGGTCGCCCGCCCCTAGGCTTCCGTCGTCTCCGGGAGGTCCCATGAAGGTCAAGCAGATCGAGAACATGCACCCCAACGGCCAGCGCGTCCAGGAGGCACTGGTGGGCGCCGGCGCCGAGGGCAGGATCATCGAGACACTCGAGGGCTCCCCCACCGCCGCCACCGCGGCCGCGCAGCTCGACATCGAAGTGGGGCAGGTCGCCAATTCACTCATCTTCGAGGCCGACGGCGAACCGCTGCTGGTGCTCACCTCCGGCCAGCACAAGGCCGACCTCAAGAAGCTGGCGGAATTCATCGACGCCAAGCACATCCACCGGCCTAACGCCGATTTCGTGCGCGAGCACACCTCGCAGCCCATCGGTGGCGTTGCGCCGCTTGGTCATCCGAGGCCGTTACGCACGATCGTAGATACGCAACTTGCTGCTTGGCCGGTCGTTTGGGCCGCCGGCGGACACCCGCACTACGTGTTCCCAACGAGTTTCGACGAGTTGGTGCGCATCACCAACGGCACCCCCTTCGACGTCGGCGTCAAAGGCTGACAAAGGCGAGACGGGCACCGGCGGCAACGTCAACATCGACCCCCACCAGCGAATTCGCTTGCGCAAACTTGCGCGTGAACCAGCCCGTGCCACAGCCCACATCCAGTAGTTGCTCGCCCGGTTTCGGCTGCACCAGCCGCTCCATCAACTGATATTCGCGGTCGCCTATCCAACGACCCCTGGTCGTCGCGTACCAAGCGTCGTACTGCTCAGGATTCATCGGTTCCCCGGCGCCGTGCGACCAGACCGAAATGGAACGGACTGCCACTCGTCACGTCGACGTTGCGAATGTCCCCGAATCCGGCCTGCGCCATCCAGGCTGCGCATTGCTCAGGCGTGGGCCGGATGTCGAGGCTTGGCCCTCGAGGGGTGGGGATGTCGCTGCGCCAGTGGATCACCGCGAGTCGCGCGCCCACATGCAGAACGCGATGCGCTTCGGCAAGCAGGGCCAGCGGGTCCTCGATATGCAGGAGGTTGAAGACCAGTGCCAGTTCCTGCGATCCGTCGGGCAACCCTGTCCCGTGCGCGATGAAGTCGCGTTCGCTGACAACAACATTCTCCAGGCGCTGGGATACCGCTCGCTCTCTTGTGCGCGCCACCATGAGGGGGTCGATGTCGAGCGTTGTCACAGTGCCCGTGGTATGTGCAGCCTGGGCAAGCGTGAAGGTGCCGTAGCCACAACCGAATTCAACGACATCGCCCACCATGGGCTGTGATCCGACAAGCGCTTCCAGCACCCGGGCCGCGTCGAAGAAACTCTCCCAGTAGGCCTCCTCCGGCATGCCGCTCTCACGGCCCTTCATACGCGGCGGCTCATGGTGGGACGGCACATGCCTGAAGCGTATTCGCTGCCTTCTGTGCCGAGGCTGGAGCCGGGGCTGCCCGCGAGGCCTCGCCGGCACCTGACGACGGCGGCGCCATGAATGCGCAAGAATCCGCGCATGAGTTCACGGGAGTCAGCGGCCACTGCAGAAGCCAGACACAGCGCTTTCGACGATGTGCTGGCGATCCTGACCGGCACTGCAGTCGCCTCCACCGGGCTCTTCCTGCTCAAGTCCGGCGTTGTCGTCACCGGCGGTACGGCAGGGCTCTCGCTGCTGCTCAGTTACGCGACCAGACAATCGTTCGCGCTGGTGTTCATCGTGGTGAACACTCCGTTCTTCGCACTTGCCTTGTGGAAGAAGGGCTGGGTCTTCACCCTGCGCACCATCGCCTCGGTTCTCCTGGTGTCAGGGCTTTCGCACATCCACGCCAGCGCCTTCGGCAGTCTTGTGCTGCCGCCGCTCTACGCGTCACTTGTAGGCAACGCCCTGGCCGCCGTCGGCGTGCTCATCCTCTTCCGCCATCGTGCCAGCTTGGGCGGTTTCAACATCATTGCCCTGTTGGCGCAGGAGCGCCTGGGCTGGCGGGCAGGCTATGTGCAGTTGCTACTGGACACCGTCATCGTGGTGTCGGCGCTCGCCGTCGTGCCCTTGTCCAGCGTGCTGGTGTCAGCAGTCGGCGCACTGGTGCTGAATGTAAGCCTGGCCAAAAATCATCGGCCCGGTCGCTACCTGGGTTACTGAAGCGAACGGGCCGATGTGCTGGCTTGGTCAGCCGCGTCGGCCACGCGAGGAACGAGAGCCGCGGCTCTCACTCATGGCCACACCGCCATCGCGACCGCTGCGCGGTTCGGCAATGCGCGCACGCGCGCTGCCGGTGGAGCGAGCCGCAGTCGAGCGGGGCGCGCCGGACCTTGTTGGGACACCGCGCTGCGGCCGACCCTGCTGACGCGAGGGCTGCTCGGGTGCCAGCGGAGCCGGTGTGACATGCGCTGCACGCTCGCCGCGCAGGGCGGCGATCTCGACTGCGTTGACACGAACCGAGGTCATGATGGGTCGGATGCCCGCCTGCCTGGCCAGCGTGTTCACCTCGGAAAGCTGTGAGCGCGTGGCAATGGTGACGACGCTGCCCGCTGCACCCGCACGTGCGGTACGACCCGAACGGTGCAGGTAGGCCTTGTGCTCCGCCGGCGGGTCGACGTGCACGACGAGCGTCACGTCGTCGACGTGAATGCCGCGCGCAGCGATGTCCGTGGCCACGAGCACACGCGTCGAACCATCCTTGAATTGGGCCAGGTTGCGGTCACGGGCAGCCTGCGAGAGATTGCCGTGCAGATCCACCGCGGGAATTCCCTGTGCTGTCAACTGCTTGGCCAACTTCTTGGCTTGGTGCTTGGTGCGTGTGAACAGCACGGAACGCCCGACGCCGGCAGCGAGTTCCGCCACCACTGCGTTCTTGTCCTCTGCTGACACCGTGAACACGTGATGTTCCATGGCGGAGACCGGAGCCTCCACCGGGTCCACCGCGTGCGTGACGGGATTGGCGAGGTAGCGCTTCACGAGCACGTCCACGCCACGGTCAAGGGTGGCCGAGAAGAGCAGGCGCTGACGGCCGGCCGGAGTCTTGTCCAGCAGGCGCTTCACTCCCGGCAGGAAACCCAGATCGGCCATGTGGTCGGCCTCATCAAGCACGGTGATGTCGATGGCATCGAGATGGCAATGGCGCTGTTGCACCAGATCCTCGAGCCGGCCGGGGCAGGCGATGAGGATGTCAACGCCGCCGCGGAGCGCCGAGACCTGACGGCCCTGGCTGACGCCCCCGAAGATGGTGGCGGCGGTGAGGCCGGAGGCCTTGGCCAGCGGTTCGATCACGGCCAACACCTGGTTGGCGAGTTCACGCGTAGGCACGAGTACGAGACCACGCGGATGGCCGGCGGCCGTACGGCCCTGGGCCAGGCGGCTCACCAAGGGAATGGCGAAGGCCAGGGTCTTGCCCGAGCCGGTGCGGCCGCGGCCCAGCACATCGCGCCCGGCCATGCTGTCGGGCAGGGTCGCGGTCTGGATGGGGAACGGCGTTTCGATGCCGTCACGTGCCAGTGAATCGGCAAGCGCAGCGGGCACGCCGAGTTCGATGAAGCTGGGCGCAGTTGTGCGCGGGGAATTTGTGT
This sequence comes from Actinomycetes bacterium, assembly GCA_021814565.1. Classification (GTDB taxonomy): domain Bacteria; phylum Actinomycetota; class Actinomycetes; order S36-B12; family UBA5976; genus JAKALQ01. The sequence goes on from JAKAIC010000017.1 coordinate 18,341, forward strand.
TGCTGGAAATCAAGGAATCCTCAGAGACGGTAGAAGCACGCCCCATCGGGGCGAACATGTGCGCGGTGCATCCGCGGCGCTTGGCGCCGCTCGTCGGCACCTCTGGGCGCAACAAGGCGTCGGCCACAGAACGATCGCGCGGGTGTTGACACCACGCGACTGAGGACAGCCTGACACAGATCAGCCGGATCACCTAAACGGCAGGCGGGGCCACTGCTGGAACGGCTACACCACCATAGCTAGGGTGCCGGCCACGATCAGCGCCAGTCCCAGCCCGCTGCGCGCACTGAGGCGCTCCCGGAACAGGAAGTATGAGAAGCCGATCGTCACCAGGATGCTCAACTTGTCAATCGGCACCACGCCGCTGACCGGCCCCACCTGCAGTGCCTTGTAGAAGCACAACCATGACGCACCAGTGGCCAAGCCGGAGAGGCCGATGAACACCAGGTCGCGCGCGGGTATGGCGCGAATGAGCCGATGCTCGCCGGTCACGAGGACCACCACCCAAGCCATGACGAGCACCACGGCAGTACGTATGGCCGTGCCTAAATTGGATTCGATGTTCTCGATACCCACTTTGGCCAACGCGGTGGTGAGACTGGCGAACACCGATGACAGCAACGCGAACATCAGCCATTGCCGACCCTGTACCTGCGGGCCGGCGTTTCGTCGTTGCGGCAGCATCAGGAGGGTGCCCACGGCGATCACGCTGATTCCCAGCAAGCGCACCAGCAGATTCGTGGTCTCGCCGAAGAGCACAATGCCGAGGAGCACAGTCAGCACAATGCTGGACTTGTCGATTGCCACCACCGGACTGACCGGACCGATCTGCAGTGCGCGGAAGTAGCACAGCCAGGAGGCCCCCGTGGCCAGTCCGGAGAGCACGAGGAACAGCAAGGTCTTGCTGCTCACCGCAGCGAGCGTCGCCTCCGAACCGACGACGAACACCATCAGCCAGGCGAAGACCAGCACCACGATGGTGCGGATGGCGGTGGCCAGATTGGAGGAGGTGTGCTTGATGCCCACCTTGGCGAGAATGGCCACCAGGCCCGCGAACAGGGCCGAGCCGGAGGCCCATGCAACCCACATCTCAGCGCATCACCAGACGTCGCGAGAGGCGTGCACGATGGGGATGCAGCACAGCCAGAGCGGACCAGGTGCCGATCACCAGTGCGGCACCGACGATGATGTCGAGCGTGAAGTGATTGCCAGTGCCCAGCACGACACCAGCAGTGACAAGGGGGTAGATCCACACCAGCCAGCGTCTGCTCGATCGACCCGCCACAGTGAACGCGATCGCACACCAGACCGCCCAGGCGATATGCACACTGGGCATGGCGGCGTACAGGTTCACCAGGCCCGTCACACTCTTCATGCCGGCGAAGAGCACCGGATGGACCAACATGGTGTCGACGATGCCGGCCTCCGCGAAACGCGGGGGCGCAAGCGGCACCACCCAGTAGATGAGCAGGCTCACCAGGCTCACGATGACAAGGGTGCTGCGCAAGGCCGCGAATTGCTGCCGATGACGCGTCCACAACCAGATCAGGACCACTGCCGCCACGCCCTCATGAGCCACTTGGTAGTAGATACTGCAGAAGTCCGCCAGCGCTTGGTGATGGCGTAGCACGCCGTTGGCCCACAGCTCGATATCGATGTGCAACCAACGCTCGATGGATTGCACGCGGTCGGCGTTCTGGAAGGCCAGCGACTTGCGCTCCGGGGCCACGCCGCGGATCAACTCGTACATCACATAGAGCCCGCCGAGCAGCACAACCTCACGGCGCCAATTCCCGGTCCTGAACACCGATCGCAGGTACCGCATCCCGCCGCCACGCATTCGCTTGCGCATGCCAACTCCCCAGGCGACGAGGTCGCAGCTTTGCGACATGCAGGGAACTGTATCGGCAGCAGCACATCGAAAGCCTTTGCTCGAGGTCACCGAGCCCTACGGGACAGCGGATGGTCAACTGCGGACCCCCTGCAGGGCCGCGCATGGCCGGTGGCGGACCTGTGCTTTCGAGTCTCCACCTGCGCTTCAGCGGCCGGACCCATCAGCTGTGCATCAGGGCTTTGCCGGATGATGACAATGCACGGTGCCTATCGCGGGGAACGGGGACTATTGTCACGCCCGTGCCCAAAGGTGACAGCCTCTTCCTCTCCATCAACCAGTTCGCAGTGGACACGCCGTGGCTGCATACACCGGCCCGGCTCTTCGCCAGCGACGGCATCCTGCTCTTCGCCCTGCTGCTGGTGATCGCCTGGTGGCGTGCTCGGGCCATGGGGAATCGCCTGGTGGCGGCCTCCCTGCTGGCCCCAGTCGCAACCGTCGTCGCCTTCGGCGTGCAGCAGTTGATCGTGATGTTCGTGCATGAGGCCCGGCCCTACGCCGTGCATCCCAGCGCATTGGTGCTGGTGAGCAGGACCACTGACCCCTCCTTCCCCAGCGATCACGCATGTGTAACCGCAGCCATCGCCGTGGGGCTGCTCTTCGCCAACCGCCGGCTCGGTTATGCGGCGGCTGTCGGCGCGGTGCTCATGGCTGTCACCAGGCTGTACGTGGGCGCTCACTGGCCCATCGACGTCGTGGCAGGGCTGCTCGTCGGGACGCTGGTGTCCTGGGGCGTGATGTTCGCCCTGCGCGGCCCCGCCACCCGTCTGGTGGCGAAATTGGGTGAGACGGCGCTGAGGCCGCTGGTGGCGGCCGCCTGACACACGCGATCCCCCGATGCCCCGCCATTGGCGCCGGTTGCCCTCAGCCACCCGCGGGCTGGCCGTTCTCCTGCGCCCGACCCCGTAACCGGCCGCGATCTTCCGTGTAACAAACTGGAAACGCGCCGCTGTCAGGGTTCAGTCATGCGCCAGCCAGGCGCGCCCGCCCCACGCGAGGAGCAGACATGTTCAACAGCGCACACGAGGTCGCGGAGTTCATCAAGAAGGAGGGCGTCAAGTTCATCGACGTTCGCTTCTGCGATCTCCCCGGCATGATGCAGCACTTCAACATCCCGGCCAAGACCTTCGACGAGAAGGTGTTCACTGATGGTCTGATGTTCGACGGATCCTCGATCCGCGGTTTCCAGGCCATCAACGAGTCCGACATGAAGCTGCTGCCGGACATCGCCTCCGCCTTCCTCGACCCCTTCCGCGTTGAGAAGACGCTGGTCGTCAACTTCTCGGTGGTCGACCCCTACACACACGCGCCCTACAGCCGTGACCCCCGCGGCGTGGCCGGCAAGGCTGAGGCCTACCTCAGGGCCACCGGCATCGCCGATACCGTCTACTTCGGCCCCGAGGCCGAGTTCTACGTGTTCGATGAAGTCAACTTCCAGACCGGCCCCAACTCAGCACACCACTACATCGATTCCATCGAAGGCGCCTGGAACCGGGGAGCCGACGCCAACGCCGATGGCTCACCGAACCGTGGCTACAAAACCGCGCTCAAGGGTGGCTACTTCCCCGTCCCGCCAGTCGACCACTTTGCCGACCTTCGCGATGAGATGACCCTCACCCTGGAGGAGGTTGGCCTCCGCGTCGAGCGCGCCCATCACGAAGTCGGCACCGCCGGCCAGATGGAGATCAACTACGCCTTCAACACGCTGCAGCACGCAGCCGATGAGGTCATGCTGTTCAAGTACGTCATCAAGAATGTGGCCTGGCAGGCCGGACACACCGCGACCTTCATGCCCAAGCCCCTGTTCCAGGACAACGGTTCCGGCATGCACTGCCATCAGTCACTGTGGAAGGACGGCAAGCCGCTGTTCTACGACGAGAACGGCTACGGCGGCCTCTCCGACCTCGCGCGCTGGTACATCGGTGGCCTGCTGCACCACGCCCCGTCGCTGCTCGCCTGGACAAACCCTTCGGTGAACTCCTTCCACCGCTTGGTCCCCGGCTACGAAGCCCCGGTGAACCTGGTGTACTCCGCTCGCAACCGCTCGGCCTGCATCCGCATCCCCGTGACGGGCACCAACCCCAAGGCCAAGCGCATCGAGTTCCGCGTGCCGGACCCCTCGTCGAACCCCTACCTGGCCTTCGCCGCCATGCTGATGGCCGGTCTTGATGGCATCAAGAACAAGATCGAGCCGCCGGCACCCGTCGACAAGGACCTGTACGAGCTTCCGGCCGAGGAAGCCCTTGCCATTCCTCAGGTTCCCGGGTCACTCAGCGCCTGCCTCGATGCGCTTGAGGCCGACCAGGCCTACCTGCTCGAAGGCGGCGTCTTCACCCAGGACCTGATCGATACCTGGATCGCCACCAAGCGCAAGGAAGTGGACTACGTGCAGCTTCGTCCGCACCCCGCGGAGTTCGAGCTCTACTACGACCTCTGAGCCTCGCACAACACGATGGGCCCCAGCTGTGCTGGGGCCCATCGTCGTATCGCGTTCCAGCGACGAGCAGCGCGCGAAGGTGCGGCCGGTCTGCCCGATGCCGGGACTAGGGGATGACTGTGAGCGTGGCCTTGACGTTGGGGTTCTCGGCCGTGGTCATGGTGTAGATGCCGGGCTTGGAGGGGGCCAGGAAAGCCGAGATGTCATTGGCCGGGGTGAGGACGGAGATTCCCTCGGAGGCGATGACCAGGGTGTGCGGCACTGCATCGGTATTGCGGATGGTGACCGTGAGGCCGGCGCGGATCACCAGATTGTTCATGAGGTCTCCAGCAAAGCGCACCAAGGGATCCAGCGACGGAATGGGCGTGGAGGCGGTGGGGCTGGGCTTGGCCGAGGGCCTGGGCTTGGGCTTGGCCTTCTTGACCACCTTGCAGGCGACCCGATGGCCGCTGACCAGCATGGTGGCGTGACCCTTGACTACCTTCAACTTGTGGTTGGTCAGGCATGGACGAAGGGTCGTGGCCGAGGCGCTGGCAGGAGACGTTGAGACAAGCAGCAGCACGGCGCCAACGCCGGCCAGCCAAGTGATGTTGCGGCGCATGCCGACCTCCCGAAGATCAAGTCGCCGCGTGCTGACGCGGCTATCCAAGGGTAAGCGCAACTCTCGATTGCTGCTCAACCGCCCGCTCGGGAATTGGGTGAGTATCGTCACGAAATCTGTTTCCGACAACGAGAATCGGGCCCAAGGTCCTAGGCAATCGGGCCGACAGCAACCCTCACGACGCCCTACCGCGGCACTGTCCGCATCGTCGATGGCGAGGGTGGTTCAGGCGAGCAGGCGCGCACCTGGGGCGGGCACCACGTCATAGACGTCGGGTTCGCGCCAGTTGCGGGCGCGGTAGGCCCCGGCAACCGCACTTCGCACCACATCCACATGGGTGGCTCTCACCAGTGCGATGGCGCTGCCACCGAAGCCACCACCCACCATTCGCGCACCAAGCGCCCCCGCATTCACCGCAGCGTCAACCGCGACGTCAAGTTCATCACAGCTCACCTCGAGGTCATCGCGCAACGACGCATGACCGGCACTGAGTACCGGCCCCACGGCGGCCACCTCCCCCGCTGTCAGGAGTTCGATGACGTGCTGCACGCGGGCGTTCTCGGTGACCACGTGACGGGCGCGACGGCGCAGGGTGTCGTCGGTCAGTGACTCGACGCTCCGCGCATCCTGCACATCGCGCAGTGACGGCACAGCCAGCGCCACCGTGGCTGCCTCCAGTGCACGACGCCGCTCGCCGTATTCGTCGGTGACGAGTTGGTGATGTGCATGGGTGTCCATGACCAACAGGTGCAAGCCGTTGGCGCGCAAGGGGAATGGCACGGTGCGGGTGATGTCGAGCCCGGTATCGAAGAACAGCAGGGCATCAGGCTGGGCCAACATGGATGCCACTTGATCCATGGAACCCGTGGGCGCACCGACGAAATCATTCTCCGCACGCTTGGCAATCCGGGCAATGTCACGCGCCTGCATCCGTACACCGGCAAGGTCCAGCACGGCAAGCGCGACCGCGCACTCGACGGCCGCCGATGACGAGAGTCCAGCACCTGCAGGCAGTGTCGACTCAATGCGGATGTCGCATGGCGGCACGACGACTCCGGCCTCACCAAGCGCCCAGATCGTGCCCAGTACGTACGCCGCCCATCCCGTCACGGCACCAGGTGCGAGGTTGTCCAGATCGGCCGCCATGGGCGCCCCCGACATCTCCCGCGACCACGCTGTCACCAGGCGATCAGCGCGCGGTGTGGCCTCACAGGTGACTCCCATGTCAACTGCCATGGGCAGCACGAAGCCGCCTGTGTAGTCGGTGTGCTCGCCGATGAGATTGACGCGTCCAGGCGCGTGGGCCCGGCTCATGCCCGGGTCCAGGCGTCACGCAGCAGTTCTGCCGACTGCTCTGGAGGCACATCGCTGATATAGGCCCACATGCTCATCTCGGAGCCAGCCGGATGCTTCAACTTGCCGGGCGCGCGCCGATTCGACTGCAGCTGCAGGTGCAAGGTGACGGCGTCGCGTTCCTCCAGCGGCCCATTGACCGGGCCCTGGAACCAGCCCGCCACGTACGGCATGGTGACGCCGAAGAGCTGGTCGAACGCCCGCAGCAGGCGCGGGAAGATGACCGCGAGTTCTTCGGCCTCCGCCTCGCTGAGTCCAGTGAAGTCATGCACACCCGGACGCAGGGGATGCAGTTGCGCCTCAAAGGGCCAGCGCGCTGCGAAAGGGACGAAGCACACCCAGTGCTCAGTGTGCAGGACCAAGCGCCTGCCATCCGCAATCTCGGATGCGATGACGTCGGCGATGAGTCCCTTGCCGAACTGCTGCCGATGCAACCGATCCTGCTCGACGAGTCGCACGATTCGCGGCGGCAGGTAGGAGTAGCCGTAGATCTGGCCGTGGGGGTGGTGCAGCGTCACGCCGATCTCGACGCCGCGGTTCTCGAAGGGGAACACCTGCCGCACGTACGGCAAGGCGCTGAGCACACGCGTCCGATCCCTCCAGGCCTCGATGACGAGTCGCACCTGATCGGTGCTGAGCCTGGCGAAGGAACCATCGTGATCGGAAGAGAAGCACACCACCTCACAACGCCCGGCGGCCGGTGCCTGAGCACCGATGTGCTCACCCGGCAAGGTCCATGCGCCCTCCGGTGAGCGCAGTGATGGGAAGCGGTTTTCAAACACGACGACGTCGTACTCCGATTCGGGGATCTCCGACAGTCGACCATCCTGCGTCGGGCACAGCGGACAGTCGCTGGCGGCGGGAAGGTGCGTGCGTGATTGCCGGTGCCCGGCAATGGCAATCCACTCGCCGGTGAAGGCGTCGAAGCGGAGTTCGCCGAGCACGGCACGATCGTCGAGCGCGCGCGCATCGACCGCGGCGCGCACTGGCGCGTCGTCGCGGTCGAAGTAGATGATCTCCCGACCGTCGCGAAGTTGACTAGGGGTGCGGCGCATCGTGCATTTCCTCCGGATTGGCAAAGATCACGTTCTCGACATGAGACGACAGCAGTTGGCGTGAATCGTCTGGCATGTCGGTGTCGGTGATGACGGTGGTGGCTTCATCCAGTGGCGTGATCCGCGCGAGGCCCACCTCGCCCCACTTGCTGCTGTCTGCCACCACGATGAACTGCCGCGCGGTGGCGGCGAAGGCCCTGTTGGTCTCGGCTTCGAGGACGTTCGGCGTGGTGAACCCCGCTTGCTCATCCATGCCGTGCACGCCCATGAAACAGATGTCGAGATTGAGGCTGCGCATGTTCTCGACAGCCATGGGACCGACCAGCGCATCCGAGGGCGTACGCGTGCCGCCGATGACGATGACAGGGATGTCGGACGGCGATACTTCCACGAAGGCGTCTGCGACGCGGATGGAATTGGTGACGATGGTGATGTCACGCATCTCCCGCAATTCCTGTGCCACCAGATGGGTCGTGGTGCCCGCTGTGAGGCCAACCGCGGACCCCGGTTGCACGAGAGCAGCCGCAGCCCTGGCGATGGCCAGTTTGGCCGCGGAGGCCAAGCTCGACTTCGCCGTGAAGCCCGGCTCCCGTCCTCGTCCCGACTGCGCGGCCGTCGCACCGCCGTGCACCTTGGTGAGATGCCCATCTGCGTGGAGAACGTCGAGGTCACGGCGGACAGTCATCTCGGACACGTCAAGCAGCCGCGAAAGGGCGGCGACCGTCACGACCCCTTCGCGCTCCAATTGCTCGAGAATCCGTTCACGACGTTGTGCAGCAAGCATGACTCCCCCGCCTCCTTTCCGTGGTCCCGGTGGCCGCGTGTCGACGTGTCCCGGTGCCGGCATCAGGCATGTCAGCCGACCCGCACGAGTTCGATGAGCATCGCCTGCTCCGCGCACAGGATCGGCGGTTGTACACCGATCTCCATCAGCACGCGACCGCTGAGCGTGACACCCGCTTCCAACCAGACAGGGAGACGGATCTGCCAGAAGCGGGGCTGGCCGGCGGGACGCACCTCACGCAGCCGATACCGGGCCGCAGGCTCCAAACCGGAAAAGCGCAGCGGCGCCGGTCGGGAGGCGCGGGCAACGCCTTCCTGGACATAGGCGAACAGGGCGCGGGATCCGTCTCGTGCGATGACGCCGTGGGCCGAGGACGCCGGCTCTGGATGGTCGAGGCGAATCATGCGGCCGGTGTGAAGAAGTTCGCGATTGGCCTTGTAATAGGCGGCCCACGAGGCCAGCACCCGCCGCTCTTCCGGCGTGGTCTGCGTTATGTCCCACTCAATCCCCGCATGCCCGAACAAGGCGGTGACGAGTCGGAAGGTGAGTCCGTGCGCACGGCCCGAGGCATGGCCCGGTGACGGCGAAACGTGGGCGTCCACGAGTTCCAGGGGCAGCAACTGCGTGGTCCAGCGCTGAATGCGCTGACGCTCCAGGGCCTCGTTGTTGTCCGATGCATGCACCCGCTCGCAGTGCTCCATGATGCCCAGGTCGATGCGACCACCGCCGGACGAGCATGATTCGATCTCGAGACCGGGATGTCGGCGCTTCAACTCATCCATGAGCCGGTACACGGCGAGCGTCTGCAGATGCACCCCCGCACGGCCGGCATGCCCCGGGTCAGTGAGCGGACGGTTGTGGTCCCACTTGATGAAGCGGATCGACGGGTACTCCGTGAGGATGGCGTCCATCTGTCCGAGCACATGCGTGAACGCATGCTGGTTGGCTAGGTCCAACACCTGCTGATGGCGCCACTCCGGGGGCAGGCGATCCTGCCCGCGCAGGATCCAGTCAGGATGCTTCCGATACAGATCGGAATCCGGATTGACCATCTCCGGTTCGAACCACAGACCGAATTCGAGACCGCGGGCCTCAAGGCAGTCCGCCAGCGGATGCAGTCCCTCGGGCCAGGCGTCGGCTGACACCACCCAGTCTCCCAGCCCCGCACGGTCGTCACGCCGGGCGCCGAACCAGCCGTCATCGAGCACGAAACGCTCGACGCCGATCTCGGCACAAAGATCAGCGAGTTGCTCCAGCTTCTCGAAGCGATGATCGAAGTAGACCGCCTCCCACACATTGATGGTGAGCGGGCGCGGACGGCGCGGATGGTGGGGTCTG
>JAKAIC010000105.1 GCA_021814565.1 Actinomycetes bacterium
GGCCAGCGCCCTGCACGCGTGCCGGGTGGTCATTGAGCCCGAGCAGGGTGTCGATGTCGATGACGACGTCGACATGAACTGGTACTGCCGTTGTGCCGCTTCCAGCGTGTTGAGTGAGCAGCGCAAGCAGTGCTGCAACGCGACGCATGCCGATCGGTTGTGATGGATCGGCTTGCTTTGCTTGCTGGGCCAGGGCATCGATGGCGCGCCAGCAGCTGAGTGCCTGTTCGCTGGGCAAGGTGGCGGTGAGCGTGCTCATGCCATCCAGTCCGTGATCAAGGCGCACCTCGGAGGTGACGCGTGCGGCTCGGGCGCGGCGGGCGGCGTGGCCCTCGGGGTCGAGCACCGCCAGCGCACGATTCACGGCGCCACGGTTCTGCGTGAGGCCATGGCGCTCGGCATAGGCGACGACACGCTGTTCGTAGGCGCGGAGCAATTGGTTGCGATCTTCGTGGAGTAGCGCCAGTTCCGCTGGGTCACGGTGTTCGCGCGTACCTTGCTCGATGCGTTCGTCCACCAAGGCGGTCAGGCGCTGCGCGCCCTCGCACACGATGGTGACGGTGCGCGGGGACAGGCGCCCTTCCGTCAGTGCGACGGCGGTCGAGGGCAGGTCAACGCAGAGCTGACGGGCCTGGGTAAGGCGGTTGTGGGCCATGGCTTCGGACCAATGGAGCTCGGCGGCGATCTCAGTGCGACGCGCATCTTGGATGGCGTACTGGTCGCCATCAACGAAGTACAGGGTGTCGCGTCGATTGCTGCCGGCAAAGGCCAGCAGGCCCAGGTTCTGACGCGAGACCGTCCATGCCAGCTGCCGTTCGCAGGCGCTCACGAATGACAATTGGGCATCGGGATCCAACAGCGTGGGATCGGTGTCGGCCAGCAATGACCCCAGCGCCGCACCTGTAGGTGTGGCGTCGAGCAGCACCCGCTGCACATCCGGGTCATCGCTCGCGCGAAGTTGCGCGTGGAGGCCCGTAACCTCCTCGGCGAAGCGGTTGCGTTCCGCGGGTTGCAGATCCTGCACCGAGAGTTGTTGCATGCCGATGAGCAGGTCGTCGAAGGTCATGCCTGCAGCGACCGGAGTGGCTTCGGCATCCAGAGCTGCCACCAGAGCCGTTGCTGCTTTCCGCAGTTGTACTCGCATCTCCGGATTTGCGAAGCGCGCGGTACCAAGGGGCACCGCATGCACGGCAGTGACCATCGCGGCCATGGCCTGCTGCAGTTGAGCGCCCTTCGTCATGCAACACATCATGCCCAGGGGGTCTGACAAGCGACCCTCGAAATCCCCATTATTCCCAAGGTGAATCATCACATTCGCGTAACACTTGATTCACATCGCGCGGGCCTCAGGATCAGGTCTGTAGCAGCGCGAAACGCGCGCCAAGGGCAGGGAAACCCCGACCTGGCGACAGCGAATCAAGCACAGCAGCCAGTAGCCGCAACCAATCACGGAGCGATGTGACGTCGTCCTCCATCGGCAACGCGTGCGAAGATCCTGCCGTGGCTACCGTGCGAGTTGCCCTGCCCGGCGACGCCGAGGCCGTCAGTCGCGTGCATGTGCTGTCGTGGCAGGCGGCTTACGCGGGCCTGCTGCCCGCGGATTTCCTGGCCGCGCTCAGTGTCGAGCGTCGTTTGCAGTGGTGGTCGCAGGAGTTGGTCGAACCCCACATCCCCGAGAGCCGCACGTATGTGCTCGACATAGCAGGCGCGGTTGCCGGCTTCGCCAATCTGGGACCCGGCCGGGCCGACGAGGATCGACAGACGCCCGAGCAATGGGAGCTGTACGCCATATACCTGTTGCCGGAGCACTGGGGAGCAGGCAACGGACGGTTGCTGCTGGAAACGGCGCTCGGTTCCATCCCCAGAACGGTGCGCGACGTGTCGCTGTGGGTGATGGAGCCGAATGCACGCGCCCGGGCCTTCTATGAGCGACACGGATTCCACTGGGATGGCACGAGGCGCGAGCACGAACTGGGTGGGCAGCCCGTGATCGCCGTCCGTTACCTCGGAGCGGTGCCCATGTGAGTTCGAGCTCCGATCAGCGCTGCAGCAGCAGCTCCAACTGTGCTTCCAGACCCAGATCGCCGACCGCGACCTCCTCCAACTCCAGTCCCATGATGTCGGCTGCAGCCTGTGCGGCGGCGCGCAGTTCGGGGGTGGGACGCTGCGACAACCACACCACCCGCGTGTAGTTGCCGAAGTAGTCGTCCCGTAACTCCGGGTGCACGTCGAGGCCCAACTCCACCATGACGCTGCGATGGAAGGACTTGATGAGGTAGTCGGTGAAGAAGTAGGTGCCGGGTTGCGCGTGCAGCATGGCGGCGATCTCGCTGGCGCCCGCAAAGACGTCGTAGCAGTGGTCGCCACGCAGGCGATCCAGACCGTGATGCTCGATCACGGCATCCAGTGCACCGTAGGTGCCGCAGTCCGCATAGGCCACGATGATGCGCGTGCCCGCCTGCTGCACCTCGCGGATCTTCTCCTCGACGGCGCCTGCAATGTCCCGTGGTTGGTTGTGCAGCAACGGTGGCAGTGGATGGATATCCAGATTCCAGCCGCGGCGCTGTGCGATGTCATCGACGTGCCGAGCGATGGCGCCGCACGCGATGACAGTGACTCGCTCAGAAGGCGAGGCGCTCGATGAACTTGTCATTGAAGTCCTCGCGATCGGAGAGCTCGACGTAGCGAATCTCATCGAGCAGGGCGCCGGCACCGTGGCGTTCCTGCACGGACAACAGCGCCATCTTGGCTCCCTCGCCGGCGACATTGCCGGCGGAGACGATGCGCATGACGGGAAGTTTCGGAACCAGGCCGATCTTCACAGCGGACGCGGGGGAGAGGTAGGAGCCGAAGGAGCCGGCCAACAGCACCTGCTGTACATCGCCCTCTGCCACACCGAATTCCTCGAGCAGTAGGGCCCAACCGGTGGCGATCGCTGCTTTGGCGAACTGCAGTTCGCGGACGTCACGCTGTGACAGGAAGATGGCGTCCGTGGGGTCACCGACGGTGTCGCCCCACTCCAACACGAAGACCCGTTCCTTGTCGCGCAGCACCAGGCGATCTGCGAGGCCGGGCGCAACTTCGGCAGCCACTTGGTCGCTGACGAAGCGACCGGACGACTCCAGCAACCCGGCGCTCACCAGGGCTGCGCAGGCGTCGACCAGTCCCGAGCCGCAGATACCGACAGCCGGTGCGTCCTCGATGGTGCCGAGCGTCAAGGAACCGTTGGTGATCTTCACGATTTCGATGGCACCGGCGGCGGCGCGCATGCCGCACTTGATGGATGCGGCCTCGAATGCGGGACCTGCCGGTGCGGCAGTGGCCAGCAGACGCTCGCCGTCACCCAGCACGATCTCGCAGTTGGTGCCGACGTCGACGAAGAGGCGCAGTCGCTTGTCGCGATCCATGCCCGAGGCCAGTGCACCGGAGATTATGTCGCCGCCCACGTAGGCCCCGAGCGACGGCATGATCACGGCCGGGGCCAGCGGATGGATGGCCAGGCCCAACTCGCTGGCCCGGACATCGGGGTACTCGTGGGAGGCCATGATGAAGGGCGCGACGCCGAGCGGCTCCGGATCGATGCCCAGCACCAGTTGCGTCATGGTGGCATTACCGGCGAGGGCAACCTCATAGACGTCACGGGGGTCCACGCCTCCCTCTGTGCACACCTCGAGCGTGAGCTCGCTGAGCGTGTCCTGTGCGAGTGTGCGCAGTCTCTGCAGTGCGTCCGGATCCATCATGGTGGCGCTGATGCGGCTGATGACGTCGGCGCCGAAGGGCTGTTGCTTGTTCAGCATCGACGCCACCGACACCGGCGTGCCGGTGTTGAGGTCGAGCAGCGTGGCCACCACGGTGGTGGTGCCGAGGTCGAAGGCGATGCCGTAGCGCTTGTCGGTGGTGTCGCCGGGCTGTACATCGATGAGTTCGCGGTCAACGATGACCGCCGTCACCTTGAAGAAGCCCTCGCGCAGCGCCCTGGGAATGACGCGCAGCACCTCGAGTCCGGCATCCACCTCGATGTCATCGATGGCCTGAATTATGCGGTCGATGTCGGTGCGCTGATCCGAAAGGCTGGGTTCTTCCAGCTCCAGATAGCGTTTCTGCACGGCCGGGCGCAGGATCACCTGCCGGCCCACACCGACGGTTGCCGCCTTGGGCCGGGTGACAAGCGGCGGCACGTCGACGGACAGGTCGACCTGCGGCTTGATCATGCAGGCCAGTCGCCAGCCCTCGGCGATCTCGTCGGGGGTGAAGGCGCGGAAGTCCAGGCGGGAGGGCGGTACTTCGCCCGACGTGACGCGGACGCGGCACTTCTTGCAGGTGCCATGGCCACCGCAGGTGGAGTCGATGGCGATGCCGTTCCAGGATGCGGCGTCGAACACGGACGGCCCCGCTGGGACGGTTACGGACTTCTCAACCGGATCGACCTTGGGATCGCGATCGAGGACCCGGTACCGCAGGTGTATGCGTCCGCTGCCGTCGTGGAACTGCGGAATCTCGTCGGCTTCGGTTTGGTCGTGGCGGGCTATGACGGACTCCCGATCAGGCGTTGGTGGTAGCGGCCTGCTGTGCGCGGAAGCGCGCGATCCAGGAACCACCCCACGGATCATTGCCGAGCAGCAGGTCAGCGGCGCGTACTGCCGTGACGATGCCCTCGGTGCGTGCGTCCATGACTGCCGAGGTGAGGCCCATGGACATGGCCATGGGCAGGAAGGCGGCATTCGCCACATGACGGTTGGGCAGGCCGAAGGAGACATTGGAGGCGCCGATGGTCATGTTGAGACCGTGCTTCTCCTTGATCAGGTAGATGGTCTCGAACAGCACTTTCGCGGCCACGGGGTCGGCACCCACCGTCATGCACAGCGGGTCGACGACCAGGTTCTCGAGCGGCACACCGTGCTTCTCGCACAGGCGCATCAGCTTCTCGCACATGGCGAGGCGCTCCTGAGGGTCCATGGAGAGGCCGACCTCGTCATTGGTGAGGCCGATGACCGCGGCGTCGTAGTGCTTGATCAGGGGAAGGATCAGGTCGGCGCGCTCATCCTCGGCGGTGATGGAGTTCACCAGCGCCTTGCCCTGGTACACGGAAAGGCCGGCCTCGAGGGCCTCGATCACCGAGGAATCCAGGCACAGGGGCAAGTCGGTGAGGCCCTGCACCATCTGCACGGCCTGCCTCATCAGCTCCGGCTCATCGGTGAGGGGAACTCCCATGTTGACGTCCAGCACGTCGGCGCCGCCGGCCACCTGCTGCTCCACATCGATGGCGAGCTGTGAGAGATCACCGGCCCGCAGCTGCTCCTGGAACTTCTTGCGGCCCGTGGGGTTGATGCGCTCGCCGATGATGCAGAAGGGCTGGTCGATGCCGATCGTGAAGCTCTTGCTGGCGGAGCTGATGACGGTGTGCATGGCGGTCCTTACTGGTAGCGCGGCGTGCGGCCGAGGTCAAGCATGAGGCGTTCGATGGTTTCGTCGTGACGGAAATCGGTGACGTGCAAGCCTCGCACACCCGGTAGCGACAGTGCATGCCGGGCCTGCTCAAGCACCAACTGGTAGGCGGCTTCAGCTTGGTCCGGGGCGTTGGCAACACGGTCGATGGTGGCCTGCGGCACATCGATCCCGGGCACCTTGTCATTCATGAACTGCAGGGGCCGGGCACTCTTCACCAGCACCACATTCGCCAGCACCGGGATGTGGAAGCCGGCGGCCAGTACGCCCGCCATGAAGCGCTCAAGGCGGTCTGGGTGGTAGCAGATCTGCAGCTGCAGGAACTCGGCACCGGCCTCGATCTTCTTGCCAACGCGTTCGATGCGGTAGTCGTAGGGCGGCGCGGAGGCGTTCTCGACGCCGCCGATGAAGAAGTCAGGAGCGGGATTCAACTTTCGTCCCGAGAGGTAGGTGCCGTGGCGCATGGTGCGGGCGATGCGCAGAGCGATGGGACCGTCTACGTCGAAGACACGACGAGTCTCCGGCTCGTCGCCCGCCGTGACATCGTCGCCGGTGAGCATCACCACGCTCACGATGCC